>JBBDYO010000082.1:0-10108 GCA_040901495.1 Solirubrobacterales bacterium | reverse complement strand
CGCGGATCGGACGGCCGCGCTGATACTTGCCCGGATAGCCCTCGCTGGCCATGACCACACACACGCTCGCGCGGGGGTCCCACTCCAGCGGCGGAAGAGAATCGAGGCGGCCCTCGGTCGCCGCCAGCAGCACTTCGACCAGGTCGGTCTTCAACCGCATCAGCAGCGGCTGGCACTCGGGGTCGCCAAAGCGGACGTTGAACTCCAGCACCTTCGGCCCTTCCGAGCCGATCATCAGCCCTGCGTAGAGGACGCCGTGGAAGGGCACGCCGCGGCGTGCCATCTCGGCGACGACCGGCCGGTGCACAGCGTCGACGATCTCTTCAACCTCGGCCGCGCCAAAGCCCGGCACCGGCGAGTAGCTGCCCATCCCACCGGTGTTGGGCCCCTGGTCCCCGTCGAAGATCCGCTTGTAGTCCTGGGCCGGCGCCAGCGGCACGACGTTCTCGCCGTCGCAGAGCGCCAGCAGCGAGAGCTCCTCGCCGTCGAGGAACTCCTCGAGCACGACCGCAATGTTGGCTCCGAAGCGCTGCTCGGTGAAGAAGACCTCAGCGGCCGCGCGCGCCTCGGCCTCTGACTCGCAGATGATCACACCCTTCCCGGCCGCCAGGCTGTCGGCCTTCAGCACCGCGGGGTAGGACGCGCCCGCGAGGTGCTCCACTGCTTCCTCGAGGCTGTGCAGGAGCACGTGCGAAGCGGTCGGCACCCCCGCCGCCTTCATCAGCTCCTTGGCGAACGACTTCGAGCCCTCGAGCTCGGCGGCGGCGGCGCTCGGCCCGAAGGCCGGCACCCCGGCGGCCTCGAGCGCGTCGACCGCTCCGGCGACCAGCGGCGCCTCGGGCCCGACCAGGACCAGGTCGACGCTGCGCTCCTTGGCCGCGGCGACGATCGCCTCGACGTCATCTCCGCCTACATCGGGAAGGCACTCGGCATCGGCGGCGATGCCCGCGTTGCCCGGCGCGCAGAGCAGCTCGGGCTCCTGCGCGGAGCGCCGCAGCGCCCGCACCATGGCGTGCTCGCGCCCGCCTCCCCCGACGATCAGGACCTTCAAGCCGACCGCCTGTCTCTAGAGAGAGCCGGTCAGCTCGTCGGTGGACATTGCCGCGAGGGTCTGGCTGCTCATCGTCCC
The DNA here is from genome assembly GCA_040901495.1 of Solirubrobacterales bacterium. Taxonomy (GTDB): domain Bacteria; phylum Actinomycetota; class Thermoleophilia; order Solirubrobacterales; family 70-9; genus VRUE01. The sequence goes on along the minus strand of JBBDYO010000082.1, from coordinate 8,979 downwards.
GCGCGAGCCGAGCTCGACTGAAACCTTGGCCATGACCTTCTCATCGGGCGCTTCGATGATCGTCACGAAGTCGTACTGACCCAGCGTCGCGTACTGCGCGAGCACCTTGGCCCCAATCTGCTCGACCTCCTTGTTCACCTCCGCGACCCGGTCCGGGTTGTTCTTAAGGGTCCGGACGCCCTCGGCGGTCAGGTTCGTGAGCATCACGTAGGTGGGCATGGTCCTCTCCTCTCGCTGGGTTCGCGCCTACGTTACGCGAGCGAGCCGAGCTCTGTCTACGCAGCTATTCGTCGTAGCCGGCGTGGACGTGATCGCAGTGGTCGGCGCGGGCGAACGCGGGGCCCGGGCCGTCCAGGTCGAAGCAGTAGATCAACTCGGATGGCCGCGCGGGGACCGGCAGCGAGGCCAGCGTGCGGCCGAGTTCGGCGCAGGGCGCAGTCGGCGCGGTGTCGGTGCAGGAGACGCCGTCGACCGCCGCGATGTCCATCGCCCGTCCGTAGAAGTGGTTGGAGACGCCGCCTTCGACCGTGTACTTCGAGTGGTCGGAGCGCAGCGAGGAGATCGTGATCTGGTGGTTCTGCGTCATCGCGCCGATCAGCCCGACGATCCGCGGGTCAAGCGCCCCGGTGTCGAGGTCCCTCTGCTCGAGTGGGTTGGAGAGCGTCAGGTTGTCCCAGTTGATCGGAGCGATCACGACGTTCGGCAGCGACAGCGTCCAGTCGATCTTGCTCATCTTGCAGTTGCCTTCGAGCCGGTCGGCCTCGTTGAGCACGGCTTCGACATACCACCCGGCCTGATTGTGGCTGAACAGGCCCGCGCGCAGGCCGCCGCGCGACCAGATGATCCGTGCCAGCGTGGCGGCCGAGTCGTCGGGGTCGGCGCGGTCGATGCGGCCGTCGGCATCGCCGTCGACGGCGTAGCGCGCCCACTCGACACCTTCGAGCCCCAGTGGACCGCGCTCTTTCAGTTCGGCTTTGTTCATGCCGCGCCCGAAGTCCGACTCCAGGCGGGCGACCGCGGCCAGCGCCCAGACGCCGCGCTCACCGAGCCCGTAGCGGCCGGCGGCGGTCTCGAAGGCGTCGAGGTAGATGATCGGGATCTGTTTCCTCCAGCGCTTGGGCGGGGTGCAGGTCAGCACCTGGAGCTTCGGCGTCAGGTCGAAGGCGCCGCCGAGCAGGCCGCCGAGGGCGCCGTAGCACTCGGCGTTGGCTAGCACGTCAGCGACGTACCAGTCGGCGTGGTTGTAGGCGTAGATCGCGTCGTAGGTGTTCCCCGGCATCCCCGAGGCGCTGAGATAGTTGGCGGCGGCGAAGATCGCGTCTTCGGGGTTGTAGGGGTCCTTGACCCCGTCGCCGTTGGCGTCGACGCCATAGGCGGCCCAGGTTTCCGGCATGAACTGCATCCACCCGACTGCTCCCGCTGAGGAGATGTTGGTGTTGGTCCCGAAGGCCGTCTCGATCTCATTGATCGCGGCGAGCACGCTGGGGCCCTGCGGGCCGAGGTCGTAGGCGTCGGAGGCCCGCTGGTAGATCGGGATGAGGATCGGGGGTATCCCCGACGGCGCGCAGCTCGAGATCGGCAGCGAGGGAAGGGTGAAGGTCGAGGACGATTCGGTCGGGACCGGGACCGGGACGGCGCCGGCTTCGCCTTCGGATTCGGTGCTGGCATCGGGCTCCGGTTCGGGCGTGGCCTCCGCTTCGGGTTCGGCGACGACGCCACCGTTGCCCTTCGACGGGGCTGGAGGGGGCGCGAGGGTGTCCGCCTGCACGACCGGGGCGGGTGGTGCAACGGGCGCCGGCGGCGGTGCCGGCGCTTCCGTCTGGCTGGCCGCCGGTTCTTCCGGCGCGGCGCTGTCGGCGGCCGGTGCTCCCGCCACACCCAATGCCGCAACCACCAGGAAGAGGGCGCTCGGCCAGAGGACGCGTTGTGTGCGGCTGGCGGCGGCGGCTGCCAGGCGGGCGCGAAGGAAGGGGAAGCGGGCCGGGGTCATCGTCTTAGCCCCTCACGTCCGTAATCACCCAAGCGCCGTCTCGCTTCTTCATTTTGAGTCGAAGCTCGCTCGTTACGCCGACCCGCAGGAGGGACACGCTCACCGTGTAGGACTTGGCTCGGCGCGGGCCCGGCACCAGGTTCAGCACCCGGGCCTGAGGGACTTTGGCGTTGACGGGAAGTCGCGGCGGCCGCTCGGCCAGCGCGGTGGCGAGGCGGGGGGTCGCGGTCTCTTCGAAGATCGCTTTTGCTCGCGCTGGTTTCTTGCCGACCTCATAGAAGACGAACGCCTCGGAGAAGCGGCGCGCGACTTTCATCGCGTCCGGGCCGGCCGGCACGGATTTCTGGCTGGACGCCGCCGCCCCGGTGGTCGCTTCTTCTCCGGATTCCGATTCCGGTTCGGTTTGCTCGGCCGCGTCAGCTTCGACAGCTGCGGCACCTGGCTGACCGGCCTCTGCGCTGGAGATCTTGACCCCGTCCTCTACGCCAAACACCGGCGGTGTTCCCCGCAGAGCCGGCTCGGCCGGCTCTGCTTTGACCGCCACCGGGGTGGCGAGCGCGATCCGCGAGGCCTTGGCCGGCTTACCGGCGGGTTCCTCCTGAGAGGCCAAGACGACTCCCCATACGGCGGCACTGGTCGCGATCGCAACCAGTGCGCCGGCCCCGGCGAAGCGGCGCAGAAGCCCCCAGCTCGCGACTCGCTCTCGAGAGGGCCAGACCAGGCGCCGCTCCACACCCCAGCCGAGGCGCTGGAACGGCCACTTGAGAAGTTCGACGATGCTCCGGAACAGGTCTCCCAGCGGCCACAGGAGGCGTTCCTGAAAAGCCCAGCCGATTATCCAAAACGGCCGCGCTAAGACGGCCAGCGCGGAGCGCAAGCGCGATCTCCCTGGATCGGCGTCGATGTGGCGTCGTCTAAGCATGAATTTGTAGATCTTGAAGCTTACGTCGGAATCCAAGGCCCACAACCGCAATCGGAGCCTTGGATCGCGAATCTCAAGCCGTCCCGGCTGGATATCAGCAGAGCCTTAGCCGCACCTAAGTAACTGTTTAGTGACGAATTCGACGCGGGCGGCGTATTCCTGCGGGTTTTCGAGGGCCAGGGCCCTAAAAGTTGGCTTTCTCAGTCGATCACGAAGCCGATGTTGACCGAGACGACCCGCCCACCGGGCTCGTCCAGCCTGAAATCGGTAACCCGTTGGCCGGGCAGGAAGCTGCCCTTCCAGCAGTGGCTGAAGCCGTACTCGGTGCGGCATTGCACGCCCGCGACCCCTGCCCGCACCTCCGCCGCGGTCGAGCCGACTCCGACGCCGCTGCCAGTGCGTTGATTGCGGTCCTTGGTTTCGACCCCGATCACTCTGGCCCCCGGCCGCGTGCCGCCGAAGGTGACGCGCGTAGCGCCGTAGCGCATCGTCCGCACCTGGCCGATGATCTCGTTGGGCACCAGCTTCTCGGCGTCCGGCTTGCCGCCCTTGACGAAGATCACCTGCTCCCGGGTCATGTTGAGGGCGATCGCGCTGATCCCACGCTGCGGGACGATCACCGCTTTGGCTGCCGCCGCAAACAGCAGAGAAAGGCAGATCGCAGCGACGAGCAGCAGCGAGGCGCGGCGGACGAGCGGGAAGTGACGTTTCGCGATGGGCATGCGGCCCATCCTAGGGCCGGAGGAGGCCGGCACCGGCTCAGGCCGCCGCGGGCTCTGGCTCGGCCTTGGACTTTGCCTTCTCGAAGACAAGCTCCCCGTCGGCGGCGTCGACCCTGACCACGTCGCCCTCGTCGAACTCGCCCTCAAGGATCTTCAGCGCCAGCTTGTCGACCAGCTGCTTCTGGATCACCCGCTTCAGCGGGCGGGCGCCGTAGGTCGGGTCGTAGCCGAGGTTCCCGAGCAGCGTCCGCGCGTCGTCGGTGAGCTCGACCTCGATCCCCCGCTCGCGCACCCGCCCGACCAGCTGGTCCACCTGCAGCTCGACGATGCGGCCGATGTCCTGCTTGGAGAGTCGGTGGAAGATCACCACGTCGTCGATGCGGTTGAGGAACTCGGGCTTGAAGGTTTCCGCGAGCACCTCTTCGATCTGCTCGCGCATCTTCTCGTCAACCGACTCGGCGACGATCCGGTCGCTGCCCACGTTCGAGGTCATGATCAGGACGGTGTTGGTGAAGCTGACCGTGCGGCCCTGGCCGTCGGTGAGCCGCCCGTCGTCCATGATCTGCAGCAGGGTGTTGAAGACGTCGGGGTGGGCCTTCTCGATCTCGTCGAGCAGCACCACCGCGTAGGGGCGCCGGCGCACCGCCTCGGTCAGCTGCCCTCCCTCCTCGTAGCCGACGTATCCGGGCGGGGCGCCGATCAACCGCGCCACCGTGTGCTTCTCCATGTACTCGGACATGTCGAGGCGGACCATCGCCTGCTCGGAGTCGAACATCAGCTCGGTCAAACTCTTTGCCAGCTCGGTCTTGCCGACTCCCGTTGGGCCGAGGAAGAGGAATGAGCCGATCGGGCGGTCGGGATCGGAGAGCCCGGCCCGGGAGCGGCGCAGCGCGTTGGAGACGGCGGCGATCGCCTCGTCCTGGCCGATCACCCGATCGTGGAGGCGCTCCTCCATGTGGATCAGCTTCTCCACCTCGCCCTCCATCAGGCGGCTGACCGGGATCCCGGTCCACTTGGCGACGACCTCGGCGACGTCCTGCTCGGTCACCTCGTCGGCCAGCATCGAGCCACCGTCGGCGTGCAGCTCAGCCAGCCGTGCCTCCTGCTCGGCAACCGTCTTCTCCAGCTCGGGGATCTCGCCGTAGCGGAGCTTCGCGGCGCGCTCCAGGTCGGCTTCGCGCTCGGCTCGCTCCGCCTCGCGCACGGCCTCCTCCAGCCGCGCCTTCGCCGCCTTGATCGCCTCGATTGCCTTCTTCTCGTTCTGCCAGCGCGCGTTCATCTCGTTGAAGCTCTCGTTCAGCTCGGCCAGCTCCGCCTCGAGGGTGTCCAGCCGAGCCTTCGATGCTTTGTCCTTCTCTTTCTTCAAGGCGGCCCGCTCGATCTCGAGCTGCTGGATGCGTCGCTTGACCTCGTCGATCTCGGTCGGCATCGAGTCGATCTCGATCTTCAGCCGCGAGGCGGCCTCGTCGATCAGGTCGATCGCCTTGTCGGGCAGGAAGCGGTCGGCGATGTAGCGCTCGGAGAGGGTCGCCGCGGCGACGATCGCCGAGTCGGAGATCCGCACCCCGTGGTGGACCTCGTAGCGCTCCTTCAGCCCGCGCAGGATCGCGATCGTGTCGTTGATGTCGGGCTCGTCGACGAAGACCGGCTGGAAGCGCCGCTCCAGCGCAGCGTCCTTCTCGATGTGCTTGCGGTACTCGTCGAGTGTGGTGGCGCCGACCGCCCGCAGCTCGCCGCGGGCCAGCATCGGCTTCAGCAGGTTCGCGGCATCGACCGCCCCTTCGGCGGCGCCCGCGCCGACGATTGTGTGCAGCTCGTCGAGGAAGAGGACGATCTGCCCCTCGGCCTCCTGCACCTCGGCGAGCACGGCTTTCATCCGCTCCTCGAACTCACCGCGGTATTTGGCGCCGGCCAGCAGCGTGCCCATGTCGAGCGCGATCACACGACGGTCGCGGAGGCTCTCGGGCACGTCGCCGTCGACGATCCGCTGGGCGAGGCCCTCGACGATCGCGGTCTTGCCGACGCCCGGGTCGCCGATCAGCACCGGGTTGTTCTTTCTGCGGCGGGAGAGGACCTGGATCACGCGCCGGATCTCCTCGTCGCGGCCGATCACCGGGTCGAGCTTGCCCGCCTCCGCCTCGGCGGTCAGGTCGCGACCAAATTTCTCCAAGGCCTGCGTCGTCGCCTCGGGTTCGGGCGAGGTGACCGGGCGCGGGCGAATCTCGGCGATCGCCGCCTCAAGCTCGCCGCGGCCGGGAAGCAGGTCGGCGAAGCCGGAGGACTTGTCGGTCAGGGCGAGCAGGAAGTGGTCGGTCGAGATGTACTCGTCGCCCTTCTTCTTCATCTCCTGCTCGGCCTGCTGAAGCACTTTCCGCAGGCTGGAAGACGGCTGCGCCTCGGCCTGCTCGTCGCCGCTGAGCTTTGGCAGCTCATGGGCCACGCGCTCTGCCGCCGCCCGGACCGACGCCGGGTCGGCACCGACCTTTTGCAGGATCGGCGGGACCAGGCCTTCGTCCTGGGCGAGCAGGGCGATCAGCAAATGGGCGGGCGCGGCCTCCGGATTGCCCAGCCGCGAAGCGAGCTGCAACGCATCGGCGACCGCTTCCTGCGACTTGACGGTGAACCGATCGGGTTGCATCAGTGCCCCCCTTCTTTCGACGGTTGGTCTTTGGGCTTTCCGGTTTGCTGCCGCGCCTTCTCCAGTTCGGCTTTCAGCCTTTCAGCTTGTCTCTCCAGCGCGAGCACCCTCTCGACGCCCGCCAGGTTCAATCCCTCGGCGGTCAGCTGCTGGATGCGCCTCAGCAGCTCGACGTCGCGCTGCGAGTAGAGCCGCGTGTTTTTCGGCGAGCGCTGGGGGGCGATCAGGCCGCGGGTCTCATAGACCCGCAGCGTCTGCGGATGCATGTGGGCGAGTTCGGCCGCGACCGAGATGACGTAGACGCCGCGCTCCGCGTCCACCGACGCTTCGATCCGCGTCACCCGCGCCCTCATCGCCGCCTCTCCGCTTGCTCACTTTGACCCCCTATAGGGGGCACAACTGCGCAAGCGCTCATTTGGACGCCGCCTTCCGCAGCAGCTCGGCGCGGGGGTCGCCGCCGTTCAACGCCTCGGCCAGCTTCTCGACCGCCTCCCGCTGCTCCTCGGTCAGCTCCTTCGGCACCTCGATCTCGAGCCGGTAGCGGATGTCGCCGCGCCCCTTGCCGCGCGGCTTCGGGGCGCCCTCGCCGCGCAGCCGTTGAATCGTGCCGTGCTTGGTTCCCGGCGGCACCTTGATCTTCTTGCTGCCGTCGAGGGTCGGGACCTCGATCGTCGCGCCTTTGAGCGCCTCGACGATCGTGATCGGCACCGTCACCTCGAGGTTGCCGTCGTCGAGCCGTTTGAAGACCGGGGAGGGGGCGACCCGCGTCGTCACGTAGAGGTGGCCCGGCGGCCCGCCGCGAGGCCCGGCCTCCCCTTTGCCCGCGAGGCGAATCCGGGTGCCGTTCTTCACCCCTGCCGGGATGTTGACCTTGTAGCGCTTCGTCTGCTGGGTCAGGCCGGTCCCGCCGCAGGTGGAGCAGGGGTCCTCGATGATCTGGCCGGCCCCACCGCACTCCGGGCAGGGTTGGCTGATCGAGAAGAAGCCCTGGCTCTGCGCGTCGATCCCCCGCCCTTCGCAACGCGGGCAGGTGCGCGGGCTCGTGCCGGGCTTGGCGCCGCTGCCGTGGCAGGTCGTGCAGCGTTCGGCCTTCGGCACGTTGACGTCGATCTGGGCGCCTTTAACTGCCTGGTCGAAGCTGAGGCTGACCTCCGTTTCGAGGTCGCGGCCCTGGGCCTGTTGGGGCTGCGCTTGCCGACCGCCGCGGCCGAACACCCCCCCGAGGATGTCGCCAAGGTCGACGCCGCCGAAGCCACCTCCCGGCGCGCCGCCAAACGGGCCGGCGCCGCCGAAGCCCCCGCCGCCGAACATCCCGCCCGCGTCGTACTGCTTCCGCTTCTCGGGGTCGGAGAGGGTGTCGTAGGCGCCCTGGACCTCCTTGAACTTCTCCTCCGCCTTCGGGTCGTCGGGGTTGCGGTCCGGGTGGTACTGCCGCGCCAGTTTCCGATACGCCTTCTTGATCTCCTCGTCCGCCGCCTTCTTGGAGACGCCCAGCACCTTGTAGAGATCCTCGGCCACGGTCCCTTACTCCGCCACCACCACGCGGGCGGGCCTGACCAGCTGCTCGCCCAGTCGGTAGCCCTTCTGCATCACCTCGACGATCGTCCCGGCCTCGGCGCCATCCGCCGGCTGGGTCGACAGCGCCTCATGCAACTGCGGGTCGAACTTCTCCCCCTTCGGATCGACGGCCTCGACCCCGTTGCGCGCCAGCGTGTCGCGCAGGCTGCGGAAGACGAGCAGCACCCCGTGCGTTAGGCCATCGGCCGAGTCGCCCTCCGGATCGATCCCCGCCGCCTGAAGCGCCCGCTCGAGGTCGTCGAGCACCGGCACGACCTGAAGGATCAGCTCGCCCTTCCCCCGAGTGCCCGCCGCTTGAATCTCAGCCGACATCCGCTTCCGAAAGTTCTCGAAGTCCGCCTTAGTCCGCTTCGCCAGATCCAAATACTCATCCCGCTCTTGCTGAGCTTCAGCCAGCAGGGCGTCGATGTCGTCTTCGACCTGGGTCCCGTCAGTCCCGGACTCTGCCAGCGCATCGTCCGGGGGTGATGCCTGCGCCCCATCCACGGGTGGCGCGGGGTCGAGGTCCTCGCGCGCAGCTTGCGAGGACGAGGGCCCCCCCCCCGCGACAGGACCCGTGGGCGGAGGAGCCTGGTCAGGACCCACGGGCCGGGACCCTTGCCGGTCCTCGCTCACTTGTCGTCACCCTCATCGACCACCTCAGCATCGACAACCTCCTCCTCATCCTCTGAGGGTGAGCCGTCCGCCGAAGCGCCGTCGCTGGAAGCCGCCTCCTCCTGTGCCGCCGCGTAGAGCTGCTCGGAGATTTTCTGCATCGCCGCGGTCAGCTCTTCGGTCTTCGCTTTGAGCTCCTCGGCGCTGCCCGAGTCGATCACCTCGCGAATGCCTTTGATCGCCGCCTCGATCTCCTCTTTGTTGGAGGAGTCGACTTTGTCGCCCTGCTCCTCGAGCAGTTTCTCGGCCTGGTAGGCGGCGTTCTCGGCGAGGTTGCGCGTCTCCGCCAGCTCGCGCTGTTTACGGTCCTCCTCGGCGTGCGCCTCGGCGTCGGAGACCATGCCCTGGATCTCCTCCTCGGAGAGGCCGGAGCCCGATTTGATCTCGATTTTCTGCTCTTTGCCGGTCCCCAGGTCTTTCGCGGTGACGTGGAGGATGCCGTTGGCGTCGATGTCGAAGGTGACCTCGATCTGCG
>JBBDYO010000081.1:0-10268 GCA_040901495.1 Solirubrobacterales bacterium | reverse complement strand
GGTAGAGCTTGGGGAGGCCCAGCTCGGCGCCGAGGCGGTCGGCGTGGATCAGCGGTGTGGGGCTGCTGTTCTGAGCCACCCGAGCCTGCGCGCGCGCGTCGACGATCGGCAGCAACTCCTCAAAGCGCCAGAGGGTGAGCGGGCGCTCGGCGGCAGCCCGCTCCTGGATGCGCGATGCCGCCAGCTCGTAGTCGTAGTCGATGTCGAGCCCCTGCCCGCAGCCCAAACACTTGAAGGTCGTGTCGAGAAGCGGCAGGCGAAGCCCGCAGTCGTGGCAGACCAGCTCGGTCGCACAGGAACGGGTGGGCTGGCCCACGGGGAGGCTCATCGCCCCTCGTTGCCTCGATCTCGCGAAGGCAGGCCTCCCGCCCTCGCAAATCTTCCCCTGCGCTTTCCGGACTGACGCCTGATCATGGCTCGTTCGTGTATAGCACAGACATCACCGGGGATCAGAAAATGTCCAGAGCTTGTTGCCGAGGAAGTTGAAGGGCATCGCCACGGCAACCGCGATCGCCTGAGCCGTTACGGGGCCCATTGACGTCCCCGCCACCAGCGCCTCGAGCACGGCTAGGTTGATCATCAGGGCGGCGAGGCTGACGGTGAAGAAGCGCGCCGCCTGGAACGCCGGGTGGCCTTCACCGGGCTCAAAAGTCCAGTAGCGGTTCCAGATGAAGTTGTTGGTGACCGCGACGCAGAAGGCCCCTACGGCCGCGATCGTGTGGTACAGCCCAAGGCTGCCGGCGAGCATCGCGAAGACCGCGAGGTTGACCAGATATCCGGAGCCGCCGACGACGCCGAATTTGAACAGCTGCATCCAGCTGGCCGGCCGCCGCGCGGCCGCGCCGATCCGGTATGCGAGTTCGCTTGCTGGACTCATGAGCCTGTGAAGGGTAATGCCCCTGGTTGCGCGTAATGTTCCGCCCCGAATGCGGGCCAGACGCGTTGCCATCCTTGTCGTGATCGCGGCAACCATTGCCTCCGCCGCTTTGGCCATCGCACTCACCGTTTGCGACGACGGCGAGCCGACGCTGTCTGAGCCCGTCCCAGGGGCCCCAACCGTCACCATCGTCTCCCCCCGGAACGGGGCTCGCCAGACGAGCCGGGCGGTCGTGGTCAAGGCCAAGGTGAACAACTTCCGGCTCGCGCCCGAGCACTTCGGCGGCGAACCGTTGCTCGGCGAGGGCCACCTGCGCTTCTCGCTCAATCGGGTCCCGAACTGCGTCGACCCGGTGAAACTGCAGCGAGCGGAGGGAAGCCCTGTGGGTCGAGGTCGCCTGGTGGGCGCCTCATACGACTTCCCCCGCTACGCGGGCCCCAACGGCGTGCTCGCCAAGAGGATCGGCTCCACCGGCAGCTACTCGCCGGCAACCCGCCCGGAGATCTACTACCACGAACTCCCTGCCGGCTTCTACCGGCTGGTGATCACGCTGGCCCACAACAGCGGCGAGACGACCGCCTACCACGCAGTCACCAACTTCCAGATCCTCCCCCCGCCGGGACACGAGCCACCTGCCTGCACCGGCGGCAAGGTCTCCAGCGCGAAAGCGGCGATCTTCGACTGAGCCTCGGGGGCCGCTAGGAGATCGCCGAGAGGTCGCTATCGGGATCGGCGATTCGATCCACGGCACCAGACACGTCAATACCGTCGGCGAGCATGCGACGGGCCTCGGCGAGGTCTTCGGAACGCTCGACGCTGAGGGCACCGGCCACGCGGCCGTCCTTTAGGTACCAGAGCGAGAACTCCCCGGCGTCGCGGTCGCCGCGCCAAACCTCCTCGTCCCACTCATAGGCCGGGCCGACGTACTCGAGGCTCGCCCAGTCGGCGAGGTCGCTGAAAAAGTAGGGGACGATGTCGTAGTCGCGATCCTCGCCGAGCATGTTGCGGGCCACGTGCATGCCCTGCTGCATCGCCACGTCCCAGTGCTCGACTCGCAGCCGCCGGCCGTGAATGACGCTGTCGTAGGAGCAGCAGTCGCCGGCCGCGTAGATGCCCTCGGCCGAGGTCTGCAGCTTCGAATCGCAGAGGATGCCGTCATCGACGTCGAGCCCGGCGCGTTGGGCGAGCATCGCGTCGGCGCGGACGCCGGCGCCGACGACGACCGCGTCGCACTCGATCGCCAGGCCGCTCTTCGTCACCACCGCCTTGACCCGGCCGTCCCCCTCGAAGGCCTCCAGCTCCTCGCCACCGTGGACCGTGACCCCGTGCGACTCGAGTCGCTCCTGAAACCAGCGACCGGCGTCCTCGCCGAAGGTCCGCGAGAGCGCCACCTCCTCCATCATCACGATCGTGCACTTGACGCCCTTCGCGGCAAGCGAGGCGGCGACCTCGGTGCCGATGTAGCTGCCGCCGATCAGCACCACGTGCTCGGCCGCCTCGGCATCGGCGCGGATCGCCTCGGAGTTGCCGAAGGCGCGCAGGTAGTGGATCCCCTCGTTCTCGGCACCCTCGACCCGCAGGATGTTGACCATCGCCCCGGTCCCCAGCAGCGCCTTGCCGAACGCCACCTCGTCCCCGCCCTGCAGCTTCGCGGTCCGGGTCGCCGGGTCGAGCGCCATCACGTTGACGCCGGTCAGCAGCTCTACGTCGTTCTCCTCGTACCAGCCGGCCGGGTTGACGTGGGCGTCCTCGCGCCCCGCCTCTCCACGCAGATACTCCTTGGAGAGCGGCGGTCGTTCGTAGGGCGGCTCCGGCTCGCGCCCGGCCAGCAGGATCGATCCCTCCGCCCCGCGCTTTCGCAGCTCCGCGGCACAGTGCGCGGAGGCCATCCCGCCTCCGATCAGGAGGAAGTCGACTTCCCTGTCAGCCACCGGAGCCGTTGTCTGCTGGACCGAAGAGCACCTTGAGGTCGTCCTCTTTACCGGGATCGAGGACCGCCAACACCTCGTCGCCGGGTTCGAGCACGGTGTCGGCGTTCGGGACGAACCCCTTGCCTTCGCGCAGCACCGAGATCAGCAGGCTTCCCTCGGGCATCGAGAGGTCGCCGACCCGGTGGCCGTTCACGCCGGAGTCCTTGCCGAGCAGGATCTCGATGATCTCCAGCCGCTCCTCCTGGAGGTCGAGCAGGTGGACGAGTCCGTACTCGGGAACCTCGTGCTCAAGCAGGCGCAGGATCAGGTCGGTGGCCGAGACCGAGGGCTTGATCCCGAGCAGGTCGAAGTGGGGCTTGTTGCGCGGGTTGTTGACCCGGGCGATGATCCGCTCCACCTCGTACTTCTCGCGGGCGACCTGGCAGATCAGCATGTTGTCCTCGTCGTCGCCGGTCACCGCGATCACCATGTCGGCCCGCTGGATCCCGGCCCGCTCCAGCACCCAGAGCTCGGAGGCGTCGCCATAGGTGACGTTGTGCTCCAGCTCCTGCTCCACGGTCAGGTAGCGGCGCCGGTTGCTCTCGATCACCGTCACCTCGTGGTTCTTCTCGAGCAGCTCGCGCGCGAGGTTCCAACCGACCTTCCCCGCTCCGACGATGATGATGTACATGCCCGCCCGTCCCCTCGCCTACGCGGCTTCCGCCGAGCCGTCCGTGCCGCCGCCCCGCGGAGCGCCCTCGCGAACGGCGCTCTCCAGCATGTCGATCGCGACGCTGGTCGGGCAGATCGTGTGCATGCCCTGCTGCCGGTACCACTCAGCACGAAGCGGGTCGAGTATTCGGGCGATCACCGTCGGCACCTCGTAGCGTTTCTGCGCAATCTGCGCGATCACGATGTTGGTGTTGTCACCGTCGGTCGAAGCGATGAACGCATCCGCCTTTTCGATCCCGGCCGTGACCAACGCATCGGTCTCGAGCCCGGTGCCGACCGTGAACTGGCCCCCCAAGTCCTCCCAGCCCTTGTCGAGGCCAACCTCGAGGCGGGAATGGGACTCCGGGTCCTCGTCCAGACAGGACACTTCATGGCCCTCGTTGAGCATCGACCGGGCAACCGAGGAGCCGACCCGGCCGCAGCCGACGATCAGGATGAACACTTGATCACCACAAGATGAGTACCCACGCGGTGGATACTAGTCGGCAGGAGATGGCTCGGCCGCCGACTCGAGGGGCGCTTCGGGAGGAGCGGTGAGGAGGACGCGGCAGGGCGCCTTCTTCAGCACGTACTCGGTCGCCGCCCCGATCTCGGGGGGCCTAGCGGCCCCGATCCCACCCAGGGTTGCGCCTCCCCTGATCTTGGTCGGCGGCTCGGCGCCGACGACGATCGCCTCGGCGTCGCTCCGCCTTGCCGCCTCGACGATCCCGGCGCCGACGTCGCGCGCTCGCAGCACCTCCGTGGTGACCGTCACGTCCGCGTACTCCTCGCCGACTTCCCGGGCACGGCAGGTGGCGCGCTCGGCCTCTCTCTCCCACTCGGGCGGCAGCTCGGCGTCGAGCGGCATCGTCAGCGGGACCTCGATCACATAGACCACATCGAGCCTGGTGCCATCGGTCTTGGCGTCGTCTTCTGCTGCAGCCAAGCGCCCGGCGGTCGCGATGATGTCGTCGTCGAGCTCGGTGCCGAAGACGGGCACGAGGATGTTGCGGTACTCGACTTCGCGCACCTGCTTGGTGAGCGCCTTCTCGGTGACCGAGACCCGCTGCGTCAGCGACGTCCCCTCGACGAACTTCCGGTAGACGACGTAGGAGAGCAGGCCAAACGCCATCCAGCCGCCACCGACCCAGCGGGCCGTCTCGTGGTAGGCGAGGACGCTGAGAAAGGCGAGGCCCGTGAGGAGCGCCGCGAGAATCGCCGGGACGGGCAGGCGGGTGCCGCGCCACCCAACGTCCCAGGGAACGCGGAAGGGACGGGGGCGATCGGGGTCCTTGACCCTGAGGCGCAGGATCGAGAGGTGGGCGATCGTGATCGCCAGGGTGGCGCCGAACGCGTAGATGCCGGCGAGCAGCTTCACGTCGGTGGGCAAAGCCAGGCCGATCGCGATCAGGCCGGAGATCGCAATCGCCACATGGGGCGTCGCGTGACGCGCGTTGAGCTTCCCGAGCCAGCTGGGGATCTGGCGGTTGATCGCCAGCGTGTAGATATGGCGGGAGACCCCGAGCATCGAAGTGGTCGCCGCCCAGAACAGCACCGGCGTGGCCACCAGCGCGACGATCCAGCGCATCGAGTCCCCCACCCAGGTCGGCTGAAAGGCCGACACGACGCCGAGCACCGGCGCCTCGACGAACTCGTTGCCGAGCGCCGTCTGCGGGCCATCGGGCCCGGTCATCACCGGGACGGCCATCAGCGCGATTGCCGCCATTCCCGCGTAGACCAGCGGCACCGCCACCGCCCCCACCGAGACGATCCGCTTCAGGTCGCGGGGCCTGACGTTGATGTCGGGGGCCAGGTCGGAGGCCGCCTCGATCCCGGCGTAGGCGAGCATCGCGACGACCGCCGCGTAGGCGACATCCGGAAGGCTCGGATCGGTGAAGAGGACGAGCTCCTCCGTAAGCCGATCCGGGTGGAGGACGACGAAGATGCCGACCGCGATCACCGCGAGCTGAAGGGCGATGTCGGCGAGCGCGAGGACGGAGAGTGTCCGCTCCCGGCCGCGGCCGGTCACGTTGAGGACGTTGAGGACGCAGGCCGCGACGATCACCGCGGCGGCGACCCCGATCTCCCAGCCCGGCCGCGCCAGGTCCGATGAGACCGGCTCCAGGTAGTGCGGCACCGAGATCGCCGCGAGGGCGGCGACGATCAGATAGTCGATCAGGATCGCCCAGCCGGCGATGAAGGCGATCAGCTCGTTAAAGGCGTGGCGGGCGAAGCTGGATGAGCCGCCGCGTTCCCGGAACATCGAGCCGCCCTCGACGTAGCTCAGCGTCGCGAGGACGAAGAGTAGGCCGGCGGCGAGGAAGATCAGCGGGGTCAGGCCGAGGCCGCGGTCGGCGACCACCCCCAGGGAGAAGTAGATCGAGAACCCGACCGCCGAGTAGACGGCGACGAAGAGGCCCGGCACGCCCAGCCCGCGCTCCAGTCCTTGCTGCAGCCGGGATTGCTCCGGGGGGCTCATACCAGGGGCTCGCGTTCCGATCCACACGGACTCGAACAACCGGCTGCCACCGTGCCGATCGGAGCGCTCACGGGCTCATCCGCGCCGAAATCCAGAGCCGGCCGGCACCGACGGCGATGAACGCGACGCCAAGGAAGACCCCCACCGAGGTCGGCCCGCCACCACCCATAAGCGTGCTGACGAGGATCGCCGCGCCAAGGACGAGGAGGACAAATGAGAAGGCGCGGACCGAGCCTCGATAGACCCGCTCAGGAACTGCCATCAGGAAGGCCTCGCGCTCATTGAGCCGATTCTAGGCATGCGTGGGAGCGGTATCGGGGGGCTGATGAGCGTTGCGGTCGGAAACGACGATCACCCTGCAGGGGCGCTCGCCGAGCACCGTCTGCAGGGTCTTGTCGTAGAGCGGCGCCCCATTGCGGTAGCGCAGCCTGATCACGACCGCGGCCGCGTTGATCATCTTCGCCTCCTCGGCGATCGTGTACCCCGCCTGGTCGGGGCGCACCCGGTCGACGTGCCCGGTCACCCGCTGCCCGCCGATCAGCTTCGCCTGCTCGATCTTGCTCTGCGCCTCCGCTTCCTTCTCGCGCAGCTCGGCGTCCAGCGACAGGTTCGTGGGCACCGTAAGCATCGAGTGGATGTGGATGCCGCGGCGCCGTTTCGAGGCAAGCTTGACGGCGGTGGCGACCATCTCCTCTGAGAACGGCTCGCCGTCCTCGAAGGCGACCAGGACGCTGCGGTACTCGATCTCCTCCACCCCAAGGGGCTCCGGCATCACCACCTTGACCGTCTGCCGCAAGCCCAGCCCCTGGCTGCGACGGTAGAGCATGTAGACCGCCAGCCCGATCAACATCCATGCAGAGCCGATCAGGAGAGTGCGGGTGTTCAAGGCCATCACGACGACCCAGGCGGCAAAGGTCCCGAGCCCGCCAACGACGGCACTCAGCGGCAGCAGGGTCCCTCGCCAACGAAAATTGGCTGGGGGCATCCATGGCCGCTCGCGATCGGGAAAACGGCGCCGTAACTGGAGGACAGAGACATGGGCAACTGTGAACGAGAGCATCGCGCCGAACGAGTACATCGTCGCCAGCAGCTCGGTCTCCCCGGGCAGAATGGTGACGACGGCGATCACGGAGAAGATGGCGATTGCTATGTAGGGGGTCCCGAAACGGGGGTGGACCTGTCGTAGCTTCTCGGGAAGCTGGCGGTACTGGCCCATCGAGAAAGTCAGTCGCGAGAGGCCGATCAGACCAGCATTTGTGGCGATGATCAGGATCACTGCGGCAAGCACGCCGACGTAGAAGCGCAGAATCTCGGTCAGTGCGCCGGAAAGCCCGAAGTTCTCGACTATGCCCAGCACCGGGTCGTCCGCATAGGTGGTACCGAGCTGCGTCGTATAGGCACCGGTAGCGTCCTGGGTAACCGGCATAGCCGATAGGGCAATGATCGGCAAGAGCGAGTAGATGCCCAGCACCGCCAGGACGGTTAGCCCTGTGCCCCGGGGCACAGTGTGTTTGGCGTCTCGCGCCTCCTCCGCCATGTTGGAGATCGTCTCGATCCCGGTGTAGGCGATCATCCCCACCGCAATCCCCAGCGCGAAGTTGCTCCAGGTGGGAGCCACGCCGAACTCGACGTTGTCAATCAGGATCTCAGGGCTCAGCACCAGCGCCGCGCCGATCGCGACCAGCACCACCTGCGTCAGCAAGTCCCCGACAGCGAGGACAAGATTGAGGCGCGCCGACTCCTGCGTACCTTTGACGTTGAGTGCAGCCAGCAGCACGATCAGCACAATCCCAGCGATTACATCCCCCGGTCCATGCCCCAGCGGCTCCCAGAAGACCGCCAGATAGTGGGGCACGAAGAATGCCGAGATCGCGACCGTGATCACGTAGTTGAGCATCTGGCCCCATGCGGCGAAGAAGCTGACCAGCTCGTTGAAGCCACGCCGCGCGAAGCTCGAAGAGCCACCCGCCTCCGGATACATGACCGTCGCCTCGATATAGGTGGCAGCCGTACAGACGAAGATGATCCCCGCGACGAGGAAGGCAAGCGGGGTCAGGCCGAGCGCAAAGGCAGCGGTAACGCCGAGTGCGTAATACGGCGTCGAGCCGACGTTTCCGTAGGCGGTCGAGAACAGCGCCGAGGTCCCGTGGACACGGCGAAGCGTCTCCTCGCGTGGGTGCCGCTCGGCCATTACGGCGAATATATGGGCGCCAGCGCCCGTTGCACATGGGCGCGGCTGAGCTCGGCCGGGGAAGCGCAGCCGCAGAGGGCAAGCGTCAGCTCCAGCTCGTCGCGGAGCAGCTCCAGCACCCGTCGCACTCCCTCAGTGCCGCCGACCGCGAGGCCCCAGAGGGCGGGTCGCCCGACCAGCACCGCGTCGGCGCCAAGCGCCAGTGCGATCGCCACGTCGGTCCCCCGCCGAATGCCGCCGTCGACCAGCACGGCCCCGCGCCCTTCTACGGCGTCCACCGCGGCCGGCAGGACGTCCCCCGTCGCCTGCACGCAGTCGAGCTGGCGGCCTCCGTGGTTAGAGACGACGATTCCCGCAGCACCATGCTCGATGGCAAGCGCCGCGTCCTCCGCGGTCAGCACCCCCTTGACGAGAATCGGCAGGCTGGACTCCGAGGCCAGATCCTCTAAGTAGGACCAGCTCAGCGCCGGCTGCATCAGGCCGAACGTCTCCTCGATCGTCACCGCCCGTTCCGAGCCGAGGGCCGCTTCGACGCTGGGGACCCCGAGCCCCTCCGGGATCTTGAAGCCGGTGCGCTGGTCCCGCTCGCGGTTGCCGCCCCGTGGCGCGTCGACGGTGACGACGAGCGCCTCGAACCCGGCCGCTGTCGCCTCGTCCATCAGCGCCCGCGTCACCGCCTCGTCCCTGAAGCAGTAGAGCTGGAACCAGCGGCGCCCCTCGGGGACGCTGGCGGCGACCTCGCTGGGCCGCGCCGTCGCCAGGGTCGAGAGGCACATCACGGTGCCCGCGTCCGCGGCCGCCCTCGCCATCCCAACCTCGCCTTCGTCGTCGACCAGCCGCTGGTAGGCCACCGGTGCGACCAGAATCGGCATCGACAGCTCCGCGCCGAGCACCTCCGCACCCGTCCGCCACTCGGCATGTCCGGCCAGCATCCGCGGCCGCAACCGCCATCGCCCCCAAGCGGAGACGTTCTCCCCCAGCGTCACCTCGTCCCCGGCCCCACCGGCGAAGTAGCCGAGCACACCGGCATCGAGCTTCTCGGATGCCGCTCGCTCGAAGTCGGCGACGTTGATCAGATCCTCGCTCATGATTCGCGCGACCCTAGCGGTAGCGTGTTGGCCGTGAGTGCGCCGAGGCGGCCCACGCGGGGACAGATCAACCGACGGCGCCGCGTCGCCGTAGGAATCCTTGGCCTCGCGGCAGTGGTGATCGTGTATCTGGTCAGCACCGCGACGGTCTTCGCGCCGGCTGATCTGCACGGCTCCCGCCTCATTCAGCTGACGATCCACAGCCGCGCAGTCGACGAGGACCTCGGCGTCAACGTGATCGTGCCGCCGCGGGCGGGGCCGCGCGGGGAGCGCTCGCTGCTGGTCTTCCTGCACGGCCGCGGTGGTGACGAGGGGTCCTTCAACGACATGACGCTGAGGGACCTGCCGCGCCTGCGGAGACGGCAGCCGGTCGTCGCGTTCCCAGACGGGGGCGACCATGGCTACTGGCATAACCGGCGCGAAGGCGCCTGGGACAGGTACGTGATGCGCGAGGTGATCCCCCGTGTGATGGACCGCTTCGGCATCGACCCGCGGCACCTGGCAATCGGCGGCATCTCGATGGGCGGCTTCGGCGCCTATTCCATCGCGCTTCATCATCCCGGCCGCTTCTGCGCGGTGGGAGGGCACTCCGCCGCCCTCTGGTTCGACGGCTCCGAAACCGCGCCGGGCGCCTTCGACAGCGCCGCCGACTTCGAGCGCAACGACGTCATAGAGATGGTCCAGAGCGATCCCAACGCCTTCGGCGACGCCAGGGTCTGGAACGACTACGGCCGCGAAGACCCCTTCCGCGTCTACAACGAAGGCTTCGTCGACGCCCTGCGCGCCGGCGACACCGACCTCACCGCCCACACATGGCCGGGCGGCCACGAGGGCAGTTACTGGGACAGCCACTGGCCCACCTACCAACGCTTCTACGCCAACTCCCTAGCCCACTGCCCCTAAGCAACACGACAACCGCGACCCCGATCACCCGCTCGTCCTCCGGAGCGTGTGTCGGGAGGGGGTGGGTGCCCCTCGAAACGTCTTGTACTTTTTCGGCGACGGAGGGTCG
>JBBDYO010000080.1:0-11359 GCA_040901495.1 Solirubrobacterales bacterium | reverse complement strand
CTCAGGGCGGGCGATGACCGAGGTGGTCTCGGTCGAGCGCGACGGCGCCGCTGCGGCGCGCTCCGCCTTGGAGGGGTGCATCGCCGGGGGCGGGGTGGCGGTGTTCCCAGCCGATGGCCTCTACGGGCTGGCCTGCGATCCGCTCGACCCCGCCGCGATCGAGCGCATCCACCGGCTCAAGGGGCGCGACGAGGGAAAGCCCTCGGCGGTGCTCTACTTCTCGCCGCTGGCGATGCGGGAGCTGATCGAGGGCCTTGGGCCACGCACGCGGGGGGCTGTGGGGGCTTTGCTCCCAGGCCCGGTAACGCTGGTCGTCGCGAACCCGGAGCATCGCTACCCGCTTGCCTGCCGCGAAGATCCCGAGCGGCTCGGCGTGCGCCTGATCGGAGGGCCCCTGGCCGGAGCGATGTGCCCGCTCTTTCAGACCTCGGCCAACCGCAGCGGAGAGTCGGCCCCCTCGCGTTTCGAGAACCTCGACAAGGGGATCCTCGCCGGTGCCGACCTAGCGATCGACGGCGGCGCGCTCACCGGCAGCCCCTCGACCGTGATCGACATCAGCCTGCTCGACGGGACCGGCGAGTGGGCCATCCTCCGCGAGGGCGCTGTCCCGGCAAGTGAGCTGGAGCGGACCCTAGACGCCTCATAGCTGCCGAGTGGCCTAAAAGCGAAGAGATAGTTCGCTTTTAGGCCACTCGGCGGGTTAGCAGTGCTGGGGGCCGTCCCGGTAGGGGAGGCGGATGATTCGGGTCGAGCGGTTGTTGTGCTCGCTTTCCTCGAAGAGGAGGTTTTCGGGGTCAACGCGCATCACGAAGGCGAAGCAGCCGCGCAGGCCGGAGACGTTGACCCACTGGCGGTCGTAGGTGGAGGGGTAGATGTCCGACCAGCCGACCGAGGTCCCAAGCCTCACCCGCTTGCGGCTCGGGTCCTGGCTGCAGGCTGGGTAGACGCGGTGAGGCGGTGATCGCCTCATGGCGCTCGTGCGCTCCAGGTCGCGGAAGCAGTAGAAGACCTTCGGCCCCTTGCGCACCGGCTGTGCCGGCCGGCGACGCTCGTCGAGAGACCAGACCTCCATGCTCAGCGGGTTGTGCACCTTCCAGTAGGAGCCGCCGTACTCGTAGCCGACGCTGTAGAAGTGCAGTTGGGCTTCGGTCTGGAAGATGCTGACGCCGCCGCCGACCCTGTAGATGGCCTGGTTGGCCCGCATCCAGTTGGGCTTGTAGCGCTGGCCGCGCAGCTCCATCGGGCCGCGGCCACGCGACTGGATGTCGTTGCCGGCGTGCAGGAGCAGGCCGCCTCCATAGCCGTAGCCCCCGCGACTGCGCTCGACGTAGAGTTCCGCGGCAGGCCCGACCTGCAGGTCTGGGCAGAGCAGCTCTCCCGAGCCTGGGCCGGTGCATGGATTCTCAGGAGCCGTCCCTTTGGGACCGGCTCCGCCCGGCGCCCCGTCGGCCGAGGTCGCGAGCACCGCAAGAGCGAGAACGGCGACCGCCAGCGCCCCTGTTGAGCGTCTTTTCACGGCGGCCAGGCTATCCATCGACGCTGGTAAGGTCGTTCACCCTTGAGCGATCTACCCGAAAACCTCCAAGCGGCACCTCTGACCGAGGTCGATCCCGAGATCGCGGCGGTCTTGGAGGCCGAGCTGCGCCGCCAGCAGGGCACCCTGGAGATGATCGCCTCGGAGAACTTCGTCCCCCAGGCGGTGCTGGACGCGGTCGGCTCGGTGCTGACCAACAAGTACGCCGAGGGCTATCCCGGGCGCCGCTACTACGGTGGTTGCGAGGAGGTCGACGTCGCCGAGCAGCTGGCGATCGACCGCGCCGAGGAGCTGTTCGGCGCCGAGCACGCCAACGTCCAGTCTCACGCCGGCGCCCAGGCGAACAACGCCGCTTACATGGCGCTACTCGAGCCCGGCGACAAGTTCCTCGGCCTCGCCTTGGACCATGGCGGCCACCTCAGCCACGGGATGAAGATCAACGTCTCCGGCAAGCTCTACCAGCCAATCCCCTACCACTGCCGGCGCGAGGACCTGCGCGTCGACATGGAGGAGGTCGCTCGCCTCGCCGAGGAGCACGAACCGGCGCTGATCGTCGCCGGCTGGTCGGCCTACCCGCGCCACCTCGACTTCGCCGCTTTCCGCGAGATCGCCGACTCGGTCGGGGCGAAGCTGATGGTCGACATGGCCCACTTCGCCGGGCTCGTCGCGGCCGGTGAGCATCCGAGCCCGGTCCCGCACGCCGACGTCATCACCACGACGATCCACAAGACCCTGTGCGGGCCGCGCAGCGGCATGATCCTCTGCCGCGAGGAGCACGCTAAAGCAATCGACAAAGCGGTCTTTCCCGGCCAGCAAGGCGGGCCGCTGATGCACACGATCGCCGCCAAGGCGGTGGCCCTCCGGATTGCCGCCAGCGAGCAGTTCCGCCAGCGCCAGCGGCAGACGATCGCCAACGCCCAGGCGCTTGCCGCCGGCCTTGAAGCGGGCGGGATCCCGGTCCTCACCGGCGGCACCGACGTTCACCTCGTCCTCGTCGACCTGACGCCTTCGGGGCTCGACGGACAGACCGCCGAGGACCGCCTCGAGGCGGTCGGGATAACCGTCAACCGCAACGCGATCCCCTTCGACGAGCGCCCGCCGATGAACCCCTCCGGGCTGCGGATCGGCACCCCTGCCCTCACCACCCGTGGCATGGTCGAGGACGACATGCGTGAGATCGCCGACGTGATCTCCATCGCGCTGTCGGATCGCTTCGACTCTGAGAAGGACTCGCTAGCCGAGCGGACCAAGGCGCTGATGGACCGCTACCCGCTCTACTCCGAGCTTTCCGCAGCGACCGTCTGACTCAAAGAGGGCGGCAGGGACTGCTCGGCGGACGCGCTCACCCCTTACGGCGTGTGAAGTGACCAGGCGATTCGCGAAGATGCCGCAATGAAGGTATGGGTTGATTGCACAGCCGCGGCGCATCCATTGGTGCTGAGGCCGATCATCGAGCGGTTGCAGGCGCGAGGTGATGAGGTGTTCGTGACGGCGCGGGAGTATGGGCAGACGCTGGGGATTCTCGAGCGGCTGGGGATGCCCTATACCGCCGTGGGCGGTCACGGAGGCGCTTCGAGGCTGGGAAAGGGGAGGGCGTTGGCGGGCCGCTCCATGAGGCTGGCGCGGACCATTTGGAAGCAACGCCCGGATTTGGCAATCGCGCACGGCTCCGTTGACCTTGCGGTGGTCTCAGCCGCATTCCGCATCCCCTCGGTCCAGATGCAGGACTACGAGTTCGCCGGCCTGCAGCGCAAGATCAGCTTTCGCGTCGCTCGGAAAGTCCTGGTTCCCGACGCGATCCCGGTCGAGCGGCTGAAGCGGATCGGCGCCGGCGAGGGCAAGCTCTTCCGCTATCCGGGCCTGAAGGAGGAGTACTACCTCGCGGACTTCCAACCTGATCCGGCCGTGCTTGGAGAGCTGGGGCTCGACCGCGAGAAGCTGCTGGTCGTCGTCCGTCCCCCGCCCGAGACCTCCGAGTATCACGCCCCCAACGATCTCTACGGACAGGTGATCCAGCGCCTGGCGGCCGAGGACAGCGTGCAGGCCGTGGTCATCCCTCGCACCGAGCCCCAGGGCGCCGCGGTGCGCGCGATCGGCGCCCCCAACCTGATCGTGCCCGAGCGGGCGATCGACGCTCAGAGCCTGATCGCCTACGCGGACCTGGTGGTCAGCGCCGGTGGCACGATGAATCGCGAGGCGGTGGCGCTCGGCACGCCGGTGTTCACGACCTTCGCCGGCCGGATGGGGGGAGTGGACGAGGCGCTGATCGACACCGGCCGTTTGCAGGTGCTGCACGACGCCGCCAAGCTGCCGCTCCGCAAGCGCGAGGCTCCCGTGGGTGTGCTGCATCCGCGGGATCCGGAGCCCCTGGTTGGGGCGGCCCTCGGAGCCGTCGAAACCGTCGAGTAGCCTGAGCCGGCCCGCTCTCCCGTCCCCGGGCACCGCGAAATGGGCGCGACGCCAACCGACGCAGTCCTCGCATTTATCGCAGCCGCGGCGATTGCCTGGCTGCTGGTTCCGTACGCCGAGCGCCTTGCCTACAGGATCGGCGCGATCGACCCTCCCAAGGAACGCGGCCTGCACGACCGTCCGATGCCGCGCCTCTCCGGCCTGGCGATCTTCGTCGGCATCGAGGCCGCCGGTTGGATCTGGCTGCCGGCCGACGGCGAAACCCGCTCGATCCTGATCGGGGCGGCCGCGATCGCGGCGGTCGGCGTCATCGACGACGTGCGCGGCCTGCCGGCGCTGCCGAAGCTCTTGGGCCAGGTGGGGGCGGCGCTGATCCCCGTTCTCGGAGGGGTCCACCCCGAAGTGCTCACCCTGCCCTTTGTCGGGGGCTTCGAGCTCGGCTGGGTCGCCTACCCGCTGACCGTGATCGGCATCGTCGCGATCGTCAACGTGATCAACTTCATCGACGGGGTCGACGGGCTCGCGGCAGGCGTCTGCACGATCGCAGCGGTCGCCCTCGCGGTGATCGCCCTCTCGCTGGAACGAAACGCCGCCGGCGTGCTGGCGGCCCTGACCGCCGGCGGGGCGCTCGGCTTCCTCCGCCACGGCTTCCCACCCGCCTCCAGCTTTATGGGGGACACCGGCTCGAACCTGCTCGGCTACCTGCTCGCCGTCGCCTCGGTGCAGGGGGCGCTGAAGACCAACGCCGTCATCGCTCTCGCCCTGCCGCTGTGCGTGCTCGCGGTGCCGATCCTCGACACCGGGTTCGTAGTGGCGAAGCGGCTCAAATACCGACAGCCGATCTACCAGGCCGATAGCTGGCACTTCCACCACCGGATGGCCAACATCGGCTTCTCCCAGCGCCGCACTCTCGCCTATCTGTACGGCTGGACTTTGGTGCTGGCCGGACTCGCCCTCGCCCTTCGCTTCGTCCCCTACAGCGATGACCGCGGCAACTTCGATCCGCTCTGGACCGCGGTAATGGCGGTCTGCGGGCTGATCGCGCTTGCCTCCAGCGTCTACCTGATCTACGTCCTCGAGATCCTCAAGCTGAACCGTGGCCGCCTCAATCCTGACACCGGCGAATTCGAAGCGATCGAACTGGATGAGGACGCTAGTAACAGGTTGTGACAAACCTCACGAATCCGCATCAGAAAGCCAATTATCCGCCCCTTCGGATATAGTCGCTTATCCGCTCTATCCCCCCGAGGAGAGCGGATTTTATGTCTCCTCCCAAGTACGTCGACCTAGTGGTCCTAGCCGCTTCACTCGCGGTTTTCGTGCTTGGCGGGCTGCCGATTCTCGGCTACGTCGTAGCCGCCGTCGCCTGGCTGATGCAGCGCGGGATCCAGGTACTGGTCGCCCGCCGCGCCGCCGCTGAGCTCGCCTCCGGCAATCGCCAGCGGGCGATGGGGGTGATCGCCGCGACGAGCCTCGGCCGCGTCTGGCTGATGGTCACCGCGGTCCTGGTCGCCGGCCTGGTGACGGAGCGTGAGGTGGGCCTCGCCGCCGGAGTGCTGCTTGTCGTCCTTTTCACGGTTTCCTTCGTGGGGCAGGGGATCGCCTACCTGCTCGAACCCGAAGGTGAGGGGGCGGCACAGTGAGCAGCGACCCCGCGATTGCCGCCGAGTCGACTGCGGCCGACGCCGCCAAGCGCGGGCTGAGCACCAAAGCCAAAGTCCTGATCGGGCTCGGGGTCTACTTCGCGCTGACGGCGATGTTGCTGCTGGTCTTCGGCAGCGACGGGAAAAACGAATCGTTCCAGCCCCAGAACGAGTTCAAACTCGAGCCCTGGCTCTCGATCCACCTGGGTGGCATCGATCTCAGCATCAACAAGGCGGTCCTGTACCTGGGCCTGGCCAGTGCCCTGACGATCTTCACGATGGTCTGGATCTCTCGTCGCATGGCGGAGAAACCGAACCGGGTCCAGACCGCGATCGAGGTCGCCTACGACATGACCAAGAACAACATCACCGGCGGCAACATGGACGCGAAGCTGGCGGCGCGTTGGTTCCCCTTCCTGGCGGCGCTCTTCTTCTTCATCTGGTTCTCGAACATGATCGGCTTCCTGCCGCTGCCGACCAACACCGAGCACCCAGTCAACATCTTCGGCGTCGATGTGCCGGCCTTCGCCCTCTACGCGGCGACAGCGAACATGTCGATACCGCTGGTGCTGACCATGGTCGTCTGGTTCTCCTACCACGTGGAAGGGGTCAGGGCTAAGGGCCTCTTCCCCTACCTGGCGAGCTGGCTGCCCCCGGGCCTGGAGACGATGAACCCGTTCGGCAAGGCGGCGATCTTCCTAATCGAGGTGATCTCGCACTTCGTGCGGCTGATCTCACTCTCCGTGCGTCTCTTCGCCAACATCCTCGCCGGCCACCTGCTGCTGCTCTTCATGGGCGGTGGGCTGGCGGTGCTGCTCGGCATCGCCGCCCTCGGGGCACTCACCTTCCCGATGGCCTTCGCGTTCTTCATCTTCGAGGTGGGCCTGGTCGCCACGCTCCAGGCCTTTATCTTCTCGACCCTCACCGCGATTTACATTGGCGGAGCGACCGCCGCAAGTCACTAGAAAAGGAGTCAACTCGATGGATCTCACAGCCCTACCGATAGCCGAGGTCACCGACGAAGGTGTGACCGATGCCGGCAAGGCGATCGCCCTCGGTATCGGAGCAGGCCTTGGCTCGATTGGCGCCGGTATCGGCGTCGGCTTCATCTTCGGCAAGGAGATCGAGTCGGTTGCCCGCCAGCCCGAGATGAAAGACGAGCTTCAGAGCATCCGCTGGCTCGGCTTCGCGCTGACCGAGGCGGTCGCCTTCTACACGTTCATCTTCGGCCTTATCGCCTTCTTCCTCTAGGCCGGACAGTGGAGCTCTTCGCCGTCGACATAGTGGGCTTTATCGCCCTTGCCGCCGAGTCAGCACATGGCGAGGAAGAAGGCGGCAGCTTCCTGGTCTCACCCGGTCTTGGGCTGATGATTTGGACGCTGGTCCTCTTCCTCTTCACGATGTGGGTGCTGAGCAAGGTCGCCTTCCCGAAAATCCAGGAGGCCCTGGACAAGCGGGCGAAGGTGATTGCCGAGTCGATCGAGGCCGCCGAACGGCAGCGCAAGGAGTCCGACGAGCTGCTGGAGGAGTACCGCCAGCGCCTCTCCGAGGCCCGTGAGCAGGCCGACGACATCATGGCCCGCGCCCGCAAGGCCGCCGAGGTGGCGGAAGCGGAGGCGACGTCGGCCGGCAAGGAGAAACGCGAGGAGCTGGTCGCGGCGGCGAAGCGCGATATCGAGGCGGAGACGCGGCGCTCGCTTGAGCAGATTCGCAAGGAGGTCGCTGACCTGACCGTGCTGGCAACCGAGAAGGTGACGCGCAAAAGCCTTACCGCGGACGACCAGCGCCGCCTCGTCGAGGAGGCGCTCAGCGAGGTCGACTTCACCAGCCTCTCGGGGTCGGAGAACTAGAGATGCCCGAAGCGGCACGCGTATATGCCGAGGCGCTCTTCGACGTGGCCAAGGAGAAGGGCCGCCTCGACGAGATTGGCGAGGACCTCGGGCGGTTCGCCGATGCCCTCGAGGGCGATCGCGACCTGCAGGTCTTCTTCTTCAGCCCCCACTTCTCCTCGGCGGAGAAGGTGGAAGGGCTGGGGAGGGCGATCAGCGGCGCCGACCCCGAGCTGGTCAACTTCCTCGAGCTGTTGATCGAGAAGCGGCGCATGAATGAGGCCTTTCGCATCCGCGACCGGTTCGAGCAGCTTTGGAAGCAGGAGAACAAACGACTCGACGTGACGGTGACCAGTGCGGTAGAGCTCGACCCGATCGTCGTCGAGAAGATCGGGGCCGAGGTCGAGCGTCAGACCGGTCAGAAGGTCGAGCTCGCCAGCCGCGTCGACGACGAGATCCTCGGCGGCATCGTTTTGCAGGTCGGCAACATGGTCCTCGACGCGAGCATCCGCAATCGCTTGGAGAAACTTCGAAAAAGCGTCGCCCAGGCGGCGTAAGGAGGCAGGGAGCAGCCAATGGCAATGGAGATCAAGCCGGACGAGATCGCATCGATTCTCAGAGAGAGGATCGAGGGAATGGACACCGCGAGCGCCGACCTCGCCGAGGTTGGGACGGTGCTGTCGGTTGCCGACGGGATCGCTCGCATCCACGGCCTCGACAACTGCATGGCGCTTGAGATGCTCGAGCTGCCGCACGGCGTCACCGGGCTGGCCCTCAACCTCGAGGCGGACAACGTCGGTGCCGTGCTCTTCGGCGAGTGGGACAAGATCGTCGAGGGCGACACGGTGAAACGCACCAGCCAACTGCTGCGGATCCCGGTCGGCGACGAGCTCCTCGGCCGCCTGGTCGACCCGCTCGGCCGTCCGCTCGACAACAAGGGCGAGGTTGCCACCACGCAGACGCGCCCGGCCGAGTTCAAAGCCCCGGGCGTCGTTCAGCGCCAGCCGGTCACCGAGCCGGTGCAGACCGGGCTGATGTCGATCGACGGGATGATCCCGATCGGCCGCGGCCAGCGAGAGCTGATCATCGGCGACCGCCAGACCGGCAAGACGGCGATCGCGATCGACACGATCATCAACAACCGCGACAAGGACATGGTCTGCATCTACGTCGCGATCGGCCAGCGGATGTCGACGGTCGTGCAGCTCAAGGAGGTGCTGGAGGAGAACGGCGCGATGGAGAACACGATCATCGTCGCCGCCCCCGCCGACGAGGCGGCGCCGATCAAGTACATCGCGCCCTACGCCGGCTGCGCGATGGGCGAGCACTTCCTCTACAACGGCAAGGCCGCCCTCTGCGTCTACGACGACCTCACCAAACACGCCTACGCCTACCGCCAGATGTCGCTGCTGCTGCGGCGCCCGCCGGGTCGCGAGGCCTACCCGGGCGACGTCTTCTACCTCCACTCGCGCCTCTTGGAGCGGGCGGTGAAGCTGAACGACGAGCTCGGCGGCGGCTCGCTCACGGCGCTGCCGATCATCGAGACCCAGGCCTCCGACGTCTCCGCCTACATCCCGACCAACGTGATCTCGATCACCGACGGTCAGATCTTCCTCGAGTCCGACCTCTTCAACTCGGGCGTGCGGCCGGCGATCAACGTCGGCATCTCGGTCTCCCGGGTGGGCGGCAACGCGCAGACCAAGGCGATGAAGAAGGTCGCCGGAAAGCTGCGCCTCGACCTCTCCCAGTTCCGCGACCTCGAGGCGTTTGCCCAGTTCGGCTCCGAGCTCGACCCTGAGACTCAGAAAACGCTGAACCGCGGTGAACGGCTGGTCGAGATGCTGAAGCAGAAAGAGCGCGAACCGCTTGAGGTGGCCGATCAGGTCGCCGCGATCTACTCCGGCACCGGCGGCTACCTGGACCGGGTCAAGACCGAGCGGGTCGGCGAGTTCCTCCGCGACCTGCGGATCAGGTTGCGCTCCGAGAAGGCGGATCTGCTCAACCGGATCGCCGAGACCGGCAAGCTCGAGGAGGCCGACGAGAAGGAGCTCGGCGAGGCGATCGCCGAATTCGTCGACGACTTCGGCGCCGATTTCGACGAGCACGGTGACCCGATCGAGGCCGGCGAGTCCGACCGGATCAAGTCCGAGGAGGAGCGCGCCAAGCCGAGCCGCGTCGAGGAGTCCGAAGAGGTCGAGAAGGAGGCCGCCCCCGCCTAACCGGCGCAGGGCGCCCATAGACCATGGCCTCGCAGAAGGACGTCAAGAATCGCATCGCGTCGATCAAGAACATCAACAAGATCACGCGCGCGATGGAGATGGTGGCCGCGGCGCGCCTGCGCCGTGCCGAGCAGCGGATCGCGCACCTGCGTCCCTACGCACAGGGGATGCGCAAGCTCACCCGTCGTGCGGCCGAGCAGGCCGGCGGCATGCCGCGCGTCCCGGTCATGGTCGAGCGCGAGGAGGAGAAGCGGGTCGGGGTCGTGCTGATCACCGGCGACCGTGGCCTCGCCGGCGCCTTCAACACCAACATCATCCGCGACGGGATGCGCCTCGGCAAAGAGCTGCGCGAGCGCGGCGTCGAGCCGGTCTACTCCGCGGTCGGGCGCAAGGGTGTTGGCGCGCTCACCTTCCGCAAGCAGGAGCTGAGCAGCTCCTACACCGGCTTCACCGACCGCCCCGGGTTTGCCAACGCTCGCGAAATCGGCGAGGAGCTGACCGCGCGCTACGTCGACGAGGAAGTGGATCGCGTCGAGCTCGTCTACAACCGCTACGTCTCGCCTCTGACCCAACATGTCTGGCGCCAGACCCTGCTGCCGATGCAGCAGGCCGAGGTGACCGGCGAGGGGGTCGAGTCCGAGGAAGAGGATGCCGAGGAGACCGAGATCGAGAAGGCCCACAGCCGGGCGCTGTGGGAGTACGAGCCCGAGGCGGAGGAGCTTCTCGCTCAGCTGATCCCGGAGTACGTGAACATCTCGGTCTACCGGGCGCTGCTCGAGTCCGCCGCCTCCGAGCTGGGGGCGCGGATGACCGCAATGCGGAACGCGGCGGAGAACGCCAAGACGATGATGGACGACCTGACGCTGGAGATGAACCGTGCCAGGCAGGCGGAGATTACGCAGGAGATTCTCGAGGTTGTCGCGGGTGCAGAGGCACTCGGGTAAAAGCTTTTTCGATTCGAAGAAAAGGAACCAATGGCTGAGAGCAACGGAGCAAACGTAGGACGAGTTGAGCAGGTGACCGGCGTCGTCGTCGACGCGGTCTTCCCCGACAAGTTGCCCGGGATCTACTCGGCGCTGAAGATCGAGATGGCCGGTGACGAGGATCGCGAGACGACCGAGCTGGTCTGCGAGGTGCAGCAGCACCTCGGCGACGACCGGGTGCGCGCCGTTGCGATGGACGCGACCGACGGGCTGCAGCGCGGCGACAAGGTGGTCGACACCGGCGACCCGATCACGGTCCCGGTCGGCGATGTGACCCTGGGCCGCATCTTCAACCTGCTCGGTGAGCCGATCGACCAGGGCGAGGAGATCCCGGCCGGCGAGCGCTGGCCGATCCACCGGCCCGCTCCCAGCGCCTCGGACCTCGCTCCGACCCAGGAGATCCTCGAGACCGGGATCAAGGTCATCGACCTCCTCGCTCCCTACGCGAAGGGCGGCAAGGTCGGGCTGTTCGGTGGCGCCGGCGTCGGCAAGACCGTGCTGATCCAGGAGCTCATCCGCTCGATCGCCGAGGAGCACGAAGGCCTCTCCGCTTTCTGCGGCGTCGGCGAGCGCTCCCGAGAGGGAAATGACCTCTGGCTCGAGATGAAAGAGTCGGGCGTGATCGACAAAACCATGCTCGTCTTCGGCCAGATGAACGAGCCCCCGGGCGCGCGCCTGCGAGTTGCGCTCTCGGGCCTGACGATGGCCGAGTACTACCGCGAGCAGGGCGGCCAGGACGTGC
>JBBDYO010000079.1:0-12203 GCA_040901495.1 Solirubrobacterales bacterium | reverse complement strand
AGCTGATGAGCCAGATGACCAAGGATGACGTGCTGTTCGGCTACCGCCAGCAGCTGTTTGCAGAGGCCGCCCGCACCAACGTCTCAGAGGCCTGCCGGCGCTTCGGGGTGCACCGCTCGACCTACTACGCCTGGAAGCGTCAGGTCGACCGCCACGGCCTGGAGATGCTGCGCCCCAGGGAGCGCCGGGCGCCGAAGATGCCCAACCAGCTGCCGAAGATGGTCGAGGAGCGGGTCCTCAGCTTCTCAATCGCCCATCCCGGCCTCGGGCCCAAGCGGGTCTCGGGAGAGCTGGCACGCCCCAAGTGGGGTGGGATCGTCGTCTCGCCCAACGGCGTCTGGAAGGTGCTCTGCCGTCATGGGCTGAACACGAGGGCCAAGCGCCTGGGATTGGTCGCCGGCTACGCCGCTCCTTACGAGCCACCGCGCGATCCCGGCCCAGAGCGCCATATCGACGTCTCAAGGCCGGGCGAGCTGGTCGGCATCGACTGCTTCTATGTCGGCCGGCTGCGGGGCACCGAGGGAGCGATCTGGCAGCTCACCGCGATCGACGTCGCCTCCTCCTTTGCCTGGGTGGAGCTGGTGATCGCCAAGCAGGGCAACCCGAGCGCCAAACAGACCTCCAAGCTCGCCAGGCGGGTCGCGGCTGACCTCAAAGCCGCCGGTTGGCGCCTACAGCGGCTGCTCTCTGACAACGGCAACGAGTTCAAGGGGGACTTCAACGAGACGGTCGGGCGGCTGAAGGCCAAGCACACCCGCATCCACGCCGGCCGCCCGCAGACCAATGGCAACGTCGAGGCCCTGCACCGCACGATCCTCGACGAGTGCTGGCGGCCCGCCTTCGCCCGCTATCTGCAGCCGCGGCTGAGCGGCTTGCGGCGCGAGCTCGACACCTACCTGCGCTTCTACAACTTCGACCGGGTTCACAACGGCCGCCTCACCGACGACCAGATCCCGGGGGACATCGTCTACGGTGCCCGCAAGATGGAGGTCAGATGAGTCGGGGGTGTCAGCACATCTTGGAGTCTGTGCAGTTTAGGCGTCGGAGCACTCGGGTTGCCCCCACCCCCGGATCACAGAGCGGCGCGCCGGCCGCAACGCCTAGTGCCCTTGGTAGGAGTCAGAGCGAACGGTGAAGCCATGACGCTCCCCGTTTGTGCACCGAACGAACTTCGTTCGTATGACGCACGTCACGCCAAGGCCCTTCCGCTTCCATGTATGGCCGGCGCTCAGGGGGGTCGGGCGTAGGCTTTCCCCGTAGTTCTTCCCCTTCTCCCATGAGTACTGGCTGATTCGTACAAGTTTCGCTCCGCCAGCGGCCTTTAGATAGACGAAGCCGGGGTCGCCGATCGAAGGATCTGCGTTTTTGGGGGCGGGTATTGAGCTTGCAAAGCAAAGAAGCCGTTCTTGACCGGGAGCAGCGAGGTTCCCAAGGCCACATGTGACCTTGCCGTCGAGCGCCGACCACAAGAGGACTTTCGACGGCCCGTCTTGGCTGGACGCTTGACCAATGGGCACGGCTATAGCCGCAAGTGCCAACACCAAGAGATTGGCCTTCGAAAGCCGATGAGTCATCCTTGGGATCTGCCGGGTGGCGGCTCGTCGCCGGCGGCGCCCACTCGACCCTTGTGCTCGTAGAAGCATCACCTACTGACCTCGACCACTTCGCCACCATTGACGCGGAAGCCCTTCCCTGCCTGGGGACCGGATGCCATTACGCAGGTGATTCCGTTTGGGGCGGAGGTGCAGCGAATGGCGCCAACGACACTCGTCTGGCCGAGCGGCAAGGGGGGAAGGCCCGGGTATGTCTGCTGGAAGCAGACTTCATACAAGGACGGGACCGCGACTTCGCAGGTGTCGACTGATCCTTTCTGTGACAGGCGGCCGCTGTACTGGGGGGTGGCGTTTCTCCGGTACGCATTGCAGACCACTTCGGTATCGATGTCAGAGAAGACACAGGCCACATTCCCGTCCGGTGAGGAGAATTCTTTTGGGTTTAGGTAAATCCACGAGTTGGCGACAAACTTACGGCCATCCCAGTGCCAGGTGCGGGATTTTGTCCCTCCTGTGGGGAAGCAGCGTGGGTCGGTTGGCCCCAGGATGTTCACTGTTTCCTTGATTTCCGATCCGACCTTGGCGATGGAGCGTTGTCCGTCGCGCTGCTTCCACACAATATTCCAGTGGCCGCTGTACTTCCTGAACACCGCCCAGCCGGAGCTGCCTCCACAAGTGGAAGCAGCAAACGACACAGCCATGGCATTGCTGCCTTTCCCCAGAAACGAACCGCAGAGCACCTGACCCGGTCGCTCGGAAAGCGGGTACCAGGGATGCAGGCCGGGGTGTTCATGGATCACAGCCTTGGCCGTAGCGCGCGAGCACGGCTGCGCGGCCGAAGCCGTGTCCGCCTGCGAAGCGAAAAGGCCGCATGCCAAGGCTGGTAAAGAGAGGCCGAGAACGACTCGCCGTGCCCAAAGCGTGGTTGTGAAATGTGCCGCCATAGAAGTGCACTGGCCCATAACCACACCGCGCGGCTTTGGGGACCGTTATCCGGACACTCTATAGCCCGCTGTGCCTCATTGGGCATCGCTCCCCCTCAAGCTCGAGACCGGCTCAGCTGGAATCTCGACGGTAGTGGACGTCGCTGCAGCTGACGCCAGAGGGAGTTCCGATGGAGGTTGTCCCAGTCTCGAACTCGCTGTTAGGTTACGCGCGATGTCGAACCTCCGAGAGCGAGCCACGGACGGCCATTTCCCACCTCGATGCGCCGGAGCAACTTGATGGTTGTCGCCGCCATTTCGCCCTACGCGTAACCGCCTACATAATTCTGGGCTGGTGGTTGGGCTCTGCGGGTTTCTCGGTGCACTGTCCCAGCCGGCTGACGCTTACCCGATCGGACGGTCACTCGAAGCTGCGCTGGGTGCTCATCCAACTGCTCGGGGGCATTTGCCTCGTGGGCATATTCACCTGGGCGCTCTACGCGTTCTGGGTCCGGCCAAAGGTGATTCGAGCCGGTGGGCACCCCCTTCAGTTCAGTCCAAAAACGCACTCAGAGCTCACCCACCGCGCGCCCGCAGACTTTCAAGCCGGTAGGGCTAGAGAGCCGAGTGACCTGCGGAACCTGTCACGGAACGGGGCGTTTGCCTTGCTACGGCTGCGTGGTCCGGGAGCGGCCGAAATCCCGACGGATCACCCGGCCAATGCCCCACCTGCGGCGGCAGTAGGGAGCGTCCTTGCTCATCGTGTCATGGGACCGGCTCCAGACCCGGATAGACAGCACCCGGTCAGGCTGAGCTTTTGCGGCATTTCCCGGAGCCACCCCTGAGCTCACTGGACTGCTTTGGCGGGCGTGGTCGAGCCGTCGTTCTGGGGCCCAGAGAGGCACTTGGAGAATGGCATAAGGTGGGCGGGTCTCAAATCAGTCGAAACCGAAGCGCGGCTACGTCTTCAGGATTCCAAGAGGCTGAGCACTAGCGATGGGGGATCCTGGCAGGCGTGGTGGGGCCTTCTTCTGGAACCGGTTAAGGCCCTATCTCGGTAGGAATCACGTAGCCCTTGTCGAATCCCTTGTCGTCCACCGACAACGGCAAGCTGGGAGGCCGAATATGGGCTTGATCGAGCGTGACGATGGCTGGCGGATGCCGGACTGGCTGTGGGAGCGGGTCGAGCCACTGCTGCCATCTCGTCCCGAGCACCCGCTGGGCTGCCACAACCCGAGGGTCCCCGACCGCGATGCAATGGACGCGATCCTCTTGGTCTTGCGCACCGGGATGCAATGGAACGCGCTGAACGTCACCGGGATCTGCCACTCCTCCTCCGCCCACCGGCGCTTTCAAGACTGGGAGCAAGCCGGTGTCTTTCACGAGATCTGGCGCCAGGGCCTGCTCGACTACGACGATGAGGTCGGCATCGACTGGTCTTGGCTGGCGGCCGACGGGGCGATGACAAAGGCCCCTCTCGGCGGCGCGAAGACCGGTTCCAATCCCACAGACAGGGCCAAGGGGGGGCGAAGCGCTCGCTCCTCACGGACGCTGCAGGAATCCCGATCGGGATCGCGCACGAGGGTGCAAACCGCCACGACATGAAGCTCCTGGAACCGACCCTGGAGTCGGTTCCGATCGCCCGCCCGATCCCCGACGAGCGCAGCTCCAGGGCCTTTGTCTCGACAAGGGCTACGACTACGACGACATCCGCGAGCTCGCCGTCGCCCAGCGCTTTGAGCCCCACATCCGCACTCGCGGCGAAGAGATCGACCTGAAACGCCTCCACCCCGACTGGCGGGCCCGACGCTGGGTCGTGGAGGCCTGCCACTCCTGGCTCAACCGCAACCGCGGCGTTCTCATCCGCTGGTCAAAGAAGGAGGAGAACCATCTCGCCTTCCTCCAGCTTGCCAGCGGCCTGATCGCCTTCAAGCGAGCGCAGGCGGCCCGGGAGGCTGCGGCCTAATGAGATAGGGCCTTAGTGGGGCGGAAGGACTCGAACCTTCGACCGACGGATTATGAGTCGGCCGGAACCCGTCTATAGAGCCGAATCTAGCCTGATAGAGCGAATCATGTCCAGGGAGTTCGGCTGAGTTCGGTGGAGTTGGGGACCAATTTCGGGACCAAGTTTTCAAGCTCGGCTTGATGTAGCGGACGTTGCCGATCGCGCGTCGTGCATAGCAACGACGAAGACTTGATCAGACGCCCCCTCATAGCGATAGAGCAGGAGCATCCAGGGCCAAGGCCCGAGGACAAACCGAATTGGGGACCACCGGCCCCCCAGCTCCGCCCCGGCCAGCGGGAAGGATTCAAGAACGCGCAATGAGCGAGCGACGCGGCCCCAAACGTCCGCCGGCAGGTTGAGCGCTGCGGCAGCCTCCTCGATCTCCCGCCGCGCCTGCGGGGTGACGATGATCTGCGCCACTCAAGAAGCCAGCTCGTCGAGCGGCGTTCCTTCGCCGCGGGCAGCTTGCGCGAGTCCCTCCTGCGTTCGCTCCCAGGCTCCGGGAATCGCATCGAGGATCTCCGTGATCCGAGCGGCGTCGGGGTCGGCGTCATCAAGCGCGCTTGACAAAAGAGATCGGGCTAACGTCCCCTCCTGAACGTGGGTCCGTCGGGCCAAGCGATTCAGTTTGCTTGCATGCTCCTCGTCCAGAGTTACATTGATCCTCTTCGCGGGGGCAGCCATTGAAAGAATTCTACACGATCTCACACGATTCGTGCTACCCCGGTTTCGGGCATGCAGAATCTTCGTGCTCGTAAGACGAGACACCCGGTGGCCCTTCGTCACACGGGCGTCACCGTCACGAGCCCACAGGACATGACTCTCCGACGCGACGAGCGCCGCAATGATTCTCGTCGGGCATTCGAGACCGCGCTTCGCCATCGGACCTCCCGCTTGAAACAAGCAAAGAGGCAGGGAGCATGGGTGGCCATCGGCTCAGCGGGCATCGCAGTACTCATCGCCCTTGTCCGGTTTCACCACATAGGCGACACCTGTGTCAGGACATAGGAGACACTCTCTATCAGCGTGGAGTCCTCACCGACGCAATTCGCGCCCTGCTCTTTCCGCGGGCCATTCACGACGAAATACCTCTCAGAGACCTCGCCCGAGTCGCCGGCCCTGTCGATACTGGCGGTTTGATCATCACGAGAGGGCTCGAGCGAGAATTAATCGAGGAGCAA
Organism: Solirubrobacterales bacterium; assembly: GCA_040901495.1. Classification (GTDB taxonomy): domain Bacteria; phylum Actinomycetota; class Thermoleophilia; order Solirubrobacterales; family 70-9; genus VRUE01. The sequence goes on along the minus strand of JBBDYO010000079.1, from coordinate 6,541 downwards.
CCCGCTGGTGATGGTTCGCATGCTTACGCCTACCGGCTGACCGTGTAGCGATTATTCACACCGGTGGCTTCATGGGGCGGGAAGGACTCGAACCTTCGACCGACGGATTATGAGTCCGCTGCTCTAACCAACTGAGCTACCGCCCCAGAAGGTCGAGCCTAGCCGCCCGCCGGGCGAGAGGGAAGGCTCCTAAGCGCTGAACAGCTGGGCCAGGGAGCGGCCGACGTCGGCCGGCTCTTCTTTGCCTTCGGCGGCTGCTGCCGCGCCTTCGGACAGGGCTTTGGCGGCGTCGGCGATCTGGTGGGTGCGGCCGCCGCGGATCGTGCCTGTTTGCTTCGCTTCGGCGAGGTCCGATTCCATCAGGCCGGCCAGCTCCGCGAGGCGTCGCAGACCGACCGCGCCCGCGGTCCCCCTGAGAGCGTGGGCTTCCGCGCGCAGCGTCTCGAAGTCGTTCGTCTCAGTGGCCAGCCCGGCGGCGATCACGTCACAGCGACGCCGCGCCTCCTTGGCGAAGGACTTCAGCAGCTCGGGGTCGGGGGCGGTCGTCTCGCTCATTCCGCCGTCACCTCTTGCACGGCCTGGGTAAGCCGGTCCACGCCGAAGGCGCCCTCGAGGGCCGTCTGGACGACACCCTGCCGGTCGATCGCAAAAAACCAGGGCTCGGTCGGCAGGCCGTATGCCTGCACCTGAGGCCGGGTGTCCTTGCCCGGATCGTTGTCTTCGAAGATCTCCATATGGATGAATGCAGCCTTGTCGCCGTAGGCCTCTTTTACCTGCTCAGCCACATCAACGACCGGACCGCAGACCCGACTCTGGCAGAACTGAGGGGTCGCAAACAAGAGGACAACCGGTTCTTTCCCCACAACGTCCGCGAAATCGACCCGGTTCTGGGTGTCCGGCGGGACACGAGTGGTGATCTCGGAAAGGTCTCCACCGGCGTCCTCAACGGTCGGCGTATGGATCAGGGGGGCCTTCTCCCCCACCCGCGGGATGCCGGAGAACTGACCGACGACAGCACTCGGAAGCAGCGTCGACCGCAGCTCGCCGTCTTCCTTGACCAGCGCCGCGATCACCCACTCGCCATCGCTGGGGAAGTCGAGCTTGGTGACGTATACGACCTGAGGAGCGTCGGCATCCGTCGACGAGGTCTGGGCATGGAACGCCGGCTGGGTCGCGAGGCTTTCGATCGCGGCGGGGAACGGGCCGACCGCGGGGGCGTCCAGCGCTTCGGTGCGGGCGCGGGCGACCGCGCCCTTGGGACGTTTCCCCTCCTCGGGGGGGCCGTTGTCCTCTTTGACCGGCGGCACCTTGGCGATGTAGAGAGCGACCTGCGCGTCGGAGACCGCGGTGTGGTCGGAATGGAAGACCCCGAACGGGTAGCGGTTCTCGCCTTTGTAGAAGACCATCGCGGCGGGGGACACCACCGGCGCCGGGCCAACCGCCAGTTTCACGACTTCAATCAGGGACCTGCCCTCAGGGCTGGGAAAGTCGCTTTTCGGCGGCGCGGGCCTGCCCTCGGCTGTGTTTGCCCCGGATGTGGACGTGTTCGAGTCGCCGCAGCCGGCCAGGAATACCGTGGCGGCGAGCGCGCAGGCAAGGGAACGTTTCATCAGGCGGAGTCGCATCCCGTGCCCATGTTATGGAGGCGAACGCTCCGGCGGCCCCTCGACTACGACATGCGGAGGCGACAGATAGGGTGCGCGAGGAACGCGAGCGCGAGGAGATCGAAGTGGCAGAACGAGCGGCACTGATCACGGGGGCTTCGAGCGGGATCGGGTTGGCCATCGCCCGTGTCCTGGGCGAGGAAGGCTATGCGCTGACCGTCTCAGCCCGCCGCGCCGAGAAGCTGGAAGCGGCGGCCGAGGAACTGCGATCCGCGGGCATCGAGGTCCAGAGTGTCGCCGCCAACATGACCGAGGAGGAGGACGTGGTTGGCGTCTTCGCCAAGCACCGGGAGGCCTACGGCCGCCTCGACGTGTTGGTCAACAACGCCGGGGTCGGGATCGGCGCCCCAATGGAGGAGATCCAGACCAAACACCTCGATATGCAGCTCGGGGTCAACCTGCGGGCGCTGATCATCGGCACCCGCGAGGGGCTGCCGCTGCTGCGTGAGGCGGGGGCCGAGCACGGCAAGGCACTGATCGTCAACACGGCGTCGATCGCCGGCAAAGGCGGGCAGGGCTGGCTCTCGATCTACGCGGCGACCAAGGCGGCGGTGATCAACTTCACCCAGTCGACCCATCGTGAGGTCGGCGGCGCCGGCATCCAGTGCACGGCGCTGGCGCCGGGCTTCGTCGACACGCCGATGACCGAGTTCGCGAAGGGACAGGTGCCCGGCGAGGAGATGATCCGGCCGGAGGATATCGGCGAGGGTGTTCGCTTCCTGCTCCGCACCTCGCGCAACTGCCACGTGCCAGAGATCGTCTTCACGCGCCCCAACGAGGGCGCCGATACACCCTGACGGCCCCGCTTCGGATACTGGTTGCGGCGTTTGGGGACGCCGGGCATGCCTTCCCGGCGATTGCGCTGGGCCAAGCGCTGGCGGGGCGCGGCCACGAGGTCGTGATCGAGACCTGGGAGGAGCGCCGGGCGGCGGTGGAGGGTGCCGGGCTCGGCTTCGCCGCGGCGGAGGAATACAGGATGTTCCCTCCGCCCGACCCGGACTCCCCCGAGGGCGCACACGCAGCGGAGGCGGCCCGGGCGCTCCTCCCGCTGCTGGAGGAACTGCGCCCCCATGTGGTGGTCAGCGACATCCTCACCCTGGCGCCGACGCTCGCCGCCGAGAAGGCGGGGATACCGCGAGCGACCCTGATCCCCCACATCTACCCGGTGGTCGAGCCCGGGCTGCCGTTCTTCGCGGTCGGCCTACAGCCGCCGCGCACCCCGGTCGGGCGGCGTGTGTGGCGGGCTGGGCAGCGAATGCTGAACGTCGGCCTCGAGCAGGGGCGAAACGACCTCAACCGCCAGCGGTCTCGGCTGGACCTGCCGCCCACGGAGCGCTTCCACGGGGGAATCAGCCCCGACCTCGCCCTGGTCGGGACCTTCCCGCAGCTCGAGTACCCACGACGCTGGCCGGCCGGGGTCACGGTGACCGGGCCGATGAGCTTCGAGGTCCCCCACCCCGACATCGAGCTGCCGCCGGGCGAGGCGCCGCTCGTCCTCGTCGCCCCGAGCACCGCCCACGACTCCGAAAACCACCTGGTCCGCACCGCCCTGCGGGCGCTGGCCGAGGAGCCGGTGCGGGTCGTCGCGACCACCAACCGGGTCGTCCCGCAGGAGCCGATCGAGGTCCCCGACAACGCCCTCCTCGTCGATTGGCTCAGCTACAGCCAGCTGATGCCGGCGGCCTCGCTCGTGATCAGCCACGGCGGTCACGGCACAGTCGCCCGCGCCCTGGCAGCCGGCACGCCGCTGCTGGTCAGCCCGTTCATCGGCGACATGAGCGAGACGGCGATGCGAGTCAGCTGGGCAAAGGTCGGACTCTCTCTTCCGTGGCGACTCTGCCGCCCCACGCCGCTGCGCTGGGCCGCCCGCCGCATCCTCGGCGACAGATCCTTCTCCGATCGAGCCGCGGAGCTGGCCAGCTGGGGGGAAGAGAACGACGGCGCGGCGCGCGGCGCCGAGCTGGTCGAGCAGCTGGCACGCAGCCGCGCTTCGGCCTGAGGAAAGCTCCGGGGGTGGGACTCGAACCCACAACCCCGCGATTAACAGTCGCGTGCTCTACCGATTGAGCTACCCCGGATCAACAGAGCCACTGAGCTGGTCAGCGGCGCCGCCCACTCTAGCGTTCCTCAATCGTCACTTTCCCTAGCCCGCGTCCTTCGTTTGTCCCGCCCAGCGACACAAACGAAGGACGCACTCGATCCGTCAGAACACGAAGGTGGCGCAGTTGGATCGCGTTAGCTTCCGACCCGCTCGGTGTGGGCGATGCGCTGGACCAGGGCGGCGCGCTCACGGCTGAGGGCGGCGCGTTGCTCGTAGTCATCCCGTTCGCCGGCGGCGGCGATCTCGGCCTCGAGGCGGCGCTGCTCCAGAAGGAGATAGTTCAGCTCCATCGCCTCGGCGGAAGCCGGCTCGTCCCGTCCAAGGATGATCAGCTCGGTGACCAGGCTGAGCAGCTCGTCGTCGTCATGCGGCAGGTTGGACGCCGGATCGTCGAGGTTCTCCTTCAGCCAGGCGGCGGCACGAAGCCCGACCGGGGAGAGGTGTTCGCCGGTAAGCCGTGTCAGGTACTCCCTGCCCTCCGCCGGAAGCGCGATGCACATCGCCAACAGCGCCCGCTCGCGACGCTCTCGCGAAGTCAGCTCGGCGCCGCTGCGCGCGAGGGTGGGGATCCCTGGACCAGATCCCGACGCATGCGATTGAACCGCACCGCCGGAGGGGGGCCGCGCGGCTGTCATTCGTCCCATCACCAGGGCCGGCTCCAAGTCAAGCCGACTGGCAACCAGGCGCACGAGCTCACCCTGGCTCGCGCCCTCCTCCATGCCGCCCAAAATCGGCGCCACCTCGCCGAGCGCCCTGTCGCGCTCGGCCGGCGAAGAGGTGTCGGTGCGCTCGAGGATCAGCCCCACCTGGAAGGCGGGCAGCTCGGCCGCCGCCTCAGCCAGCGAGCGGAACCGCTCAGCGCCACCCTCCGCGGTCACCATGTCCGCCGGGTCCTCCCCCGCCGGCATCGCGGCGACGCGAAGGCGCATCGACCGCCCACCCGCGACGCGCTGCGCCCGCAGCATCGCCTCCTGCCCGGCCGAGTCGGCATCGAGCGCGAGCACAACCTCGTCGACCATGCCCGAGAGCGCAGCCACCTGCTCCTCGGTGATCGCGGTCCCCATCACCCCCACCGCCTCCTGCACACCGGCCTGGTGCAGCGCGAGCACGTCCGTGTAGCCCTCGGCGACGACGGCGCGCCCCGTCTTCGCTATCGCCTCTTTAGCCAGGTCCACCCCGTAGAGAATCTGGCTCTTATGGAAGAAGTCAGTCTCGGCGGTGTTGACGTACTTCGCGCCCTGCTCAGAGCTCATCGCCCGGCCGCCGAAGCCCAGCGTACGGCCGCGGCGATCACGGATCGGGAACATGATTCGCGAGCGGAAGCGGTCGTACTCGCCCCCTCCCCGCCCCTTCTGCACCAGCCCGACCGAGCGCAGCTCGGGGACCTTGAAGCCGGCCCGCTGGCCGCGCAGCAGCACGGCGTCCCAGGCGCTGGGTGCGTAGCCGACCCCGAACCCCCGCAGGGTCTCCTCATCGAGGCCCCGCTGCTCTAGGTACTCACGCGCCTTGCCGGCCTCCTTCGACCCCCAGAGGTACTCGGCGTAGAAGATCGCGGTCCGGTCGAGCAACTCGCCGAGGCGGCGACGCTGCTGGCGCTTTGCCTCGGCCTGCGGGTCCTCCCGCTCCCGGGTCAGCTCCACCCCGTAGCGATCGGCCAGCACCTCGACAGCCTCGGCGAACCCGAGCCCCTCCTTCTCCTCGACGAACTTGATCGTGTCGCCCCCCACCCCGCAGCCGAAGCAGTGGTAGAGCTTCTCCTGGGCGTCGACCGAGAACGACGGCGTCCGCTCCTCGTGGAACGGGCAGAGGCCAACCCAGCGGGCGCCCTGGCGCCGCAGGTCGGTGTGAGCCGAGACGACCTCGACGATGTCGGCCGTCTGCTTGACGCGTTCGACGCTGTCGGGCGAGATCAGCGCCATGAAGGCATCTCCGAACTTGAATGGCGGTTGTGGCCAAGCAGATCAAGGACGCAGGGAGCGCCGTGTGCTTTGCACACAAGCGACCGAGGACGCCGATATGCACCGGCCACAACCGCCATCAGAACTTCGCCGCCTCGGGTACCGCGAGCTCGGTGAACTTGGAGATGCAGTAGCGGTCGGTCATCCCGGCGATGTAGTCGGTGACCCGCTGGCAATCGCTCGCTCCGGGCTCACCCTCCGGCACCTCCTCGGGATGCTCCATGTGGTGATCGAAGAGGCCGCGGATCGCCTGGTTGGCTCGCTCGTGCTCGCGCCGCGCCTCCTCGCCCAAGTAGACGCGCTGGAACATGAACTTGCGGAGGCGCAGCATCGCCCCGCCCACCTCTTCGCTCTGCACGATGTCCCCGGCCGCCGTGGATTGCTCGACGATGTCGAGCACCAGCGTGTCGATCCGCTTCGATCCGGTCGGCCCGAGCAGCTCGATCTCTTCGGCCGGGAGGTCATCCGGCTCGAGGATCCCGGCCCGCAGGGCATCGTCAATGTCGTGGTTGATGTAGGCGACCCGGTCGACCAGCTTCACGATCCGGCCCTCGAGGGTCTCCGGCTTGTTGGCGCCGGTGTGGTTGAGGATGCCGTCCCGGACCTCTTCGGTCAGGTTGAGCCCCTGGCCGTCGCGCTCCAGCACGTCGACCACCCGCAGCGAGTGGACGTTGTGCTTGAAGCCGGTGCCGCAGCGATCGCGAAGCGCGTTGTCGAGCGCCTCCTCTCCGGTGTGCCCGAACGGCGGATGGCCCAGATCGTGACCGAGCCCGATCGCCTCGGTCAGGTCCTCATTGAGCCCCATCGCCCGCGCCACC
>JBBDYO010000078.1:0-12411 GCA_040901495.1 Solirubrobacterales bacterium | reverse complement strand
CGATCGTGTTCGCCCAGACGATCGTCGAGGCGCCGAAGTAGGGCGCCAGCAACCGCGCCGCCGCGATCTCGGCGCCGAGGCTCGAGGCCCCGACGACGAAGACAAGCGCCAGCAGCAATCGCTGTTTAGGCTCGGTCGAGCTCACGGTCATCTCCGGCGGCGATCAGCCGCTCCTCCAGCAGTGCGGCGTGGCCCGATGCCACGGCCCGCTGCGCCCGCCGCTCGTCGAGGGGCACGCCGCGCTCGCGCGCCAGGTCGAGCAGCCGCTGCTTCTCGATGCCTTCGCGGGCGACCTCGAAGAACGTCCAGGCCAACACACCCAGGATCAGAAACGTCCCCTCGATCATCATCAGCACTCCCGCCGTGTTCTGGTCGGCCAGGGCCGAGATCCCCCAGAAGCGCTCTCCGGGCGCATAGATCGGGTAGAGGACGGTGCCCGACCACATCAGAACGTTGCCAAGGATCGCCCCGGTGAAGCGGACCGCGACCACGTAGCCGACCTTCCACGCGGAGTTGAACCACTCCGGCTTCGGCAGCGGGCCAAACACCGGCATCCACATCAGGCATCCGAAGAAGAGGAAGGTGACGTGCTCGAAGGCGTGGATCGGCGCGGTTCCGTAGGCGTCCTGGTAGAGCGCCGGGATGTGCCAAAGGAAGAGGTTGCCGGCCCAGAGTGGAAAGGCGACAAGTGGGTGGGCGAGGAACTGGAGTCGGTTGAAGATGCGGATCGCGAGGATCGGCTGGAGCAGCGACCGGGTCAGTCCCAAGACAAGGAGCAGGGCGGCGATGTCGCCGATCAGAAGGTGCTCTCCCATGTGGGCGAGCACCAGCTCCTCGGAGATGTGGCCGATCGGGCTGAACAGGGCGATCGCGATCGTCGCCAGCCCGGCTCCGAAGCAGGCCTGGCGCCAGACCGGCACGGGCCGGCCATCCCAGGAGAGGACCATCGCCCGGTGCCAGTAGAGGACCCCGGCGACGGTGAGGGGGAACACCTCGAGCGGCACGAACGAGCCGGCGACGTGGGCGAGCGGGAGGTTCACGGGATTTCAGCGTAGCGACGCGGTTTGGCACAGCCCGCTCGGCCCGGTGGTAGCTTGGCTGCGCTTTGAGCGTCGGTGACCAACGCTTCCCGCCGATCGGGAGCTACGGCTTCCTCTCGGACTGCCACACCAGCGCCCTGGTGTCGTTCGAAGGCTCCGTGGAGTGGCTGTGCCTGCCTCGCTTCGACTCGCCCAGCGTCTTCGGGTCGATCCTCGACCGCGGCGCCGGCCGTTTCCGGCTGGCGCCACGTGGCGTGGTCGTGCCGATCAGCCGCCGCTATGAGCCCGGCACACTGGTAATCGAGACCACCTGGGTCACCGACACCGGCTGGGTCGTGATCCACGACTCGCTGACGATCGGCGAGTGGGCCGAGCAGAAAGGCCCAGGCTCGCGTCCCGACACCGAGCACGAGGCCGACCACTCGCTGCTGCGAACGATGACCTGCATAGACGGCGAGGTCGAGATGGTGATGGAGTGCATGCCGCGCTTCGACTACGGGCTGGAGGAGCCGACTTGGAGCGGCGGCGAGCTCGGCGAGGCCCTCGCCCGCGCGGCCGAGGGGACCGAGCTTCAGCTGACCAGCGACATGGAGCTGGCGATCGATGGCAGCGTCGCACGCGGAACGCTGAAGCTGCGAGAGAACGAGAGCGGGTTCTGCGCGGTGAGCTGGGGAAACGGCGACCTCGGCGGCCCGCGCAGCGCCCCGGAGGCGATGGAGCGGCTCGACTCGACCGAAGAGTTCTGGCGAGCCTGGCTGCGCGATGGCGAATTCCCCGACCACCCTTGGCGGATCCATCTGCAGCGCTCGGCGCTGGTCCTCAAGGGGCTCACCTACACCCCGACCGGGGCGATCGTCGCGGCGCCGACGACCTCGCTCCCGGAGACCCCGGGCGGGGAACGCAACTGGGACTACCGCTACAGCTGGATCCGCGACTCGACCTTCACCCTCTGGGCGCTGCACACGCTCGGCTTCGACCAGGAGGCGAGGGACTTCATGCGCTTCATCGTCAGCATCTGCCGCAAAGACCCCAACCTGCAGATCATGTACGGGATCGGCGGCGAGAAGGACCTCACCGAGAGCACGCTAGACCACCTCGGCGGCTACGGCGGCGCGCGGCCGGTGCGGATCGGCAACGGCGCCTTCGACCAGCGGCAAAACGACGTCTGGGGCGCCCTGCTCGACTCGATCTACCTGCACGAGAAAGCGCTGCGGGGATCGGGCGCGCCGGCCGGCCGCGAGCTGATCCGCCAACAGGTGGAAGCGGCGATCGAGGCTTGGCCGCACCCGGACCAGGGGATCTGGGAGGCGCGTGGCGACCCCCAGCACTACGTCTCCTCGAAGCTAATGATCTGGGTCGCGGTCGACCGCGGCGCACGCCTTGCCCGCGGTGTCGGCCAGAACGAGATCGCCGCCGCGTGGGAGGAGACGGCCGATCGCATACGCGAGGAGATCCTCGAGCGCGGCGTGCGGGACGGCGTCTTCCGCCAGCACTACGACACCGATGCGCTCGACGCCTCCACGCTGCTGATCCCCCTGCTCCGCTTCCTCCCGCCCGATGACCCGCGCGTGCGGGCCACCGTCGAGGCGATCGCCACCGACCTGACGGAGCACGGCCTGGTCCTCCGCTACAAGGTCGAGGAGACCGACGACGGGTTGCGCGGCGAGGAGGGGACCTTCCTGATCTGCTCGTTCTGGCTGGTCTCGGCACTCTCGGAGATCGGCGAGGCGAGGCAGGCGCGGACGCTCTGCGAACGGCTGCTCGAATCGTCCGGCTGGCTCGACCTCTACGCCGAGGAGCTGGAGGCTCACTCCGGCCGGCACCTCGGCAACTTCCCGCAGGCCTTCACCCACCTGGCGCTGATCAACGCCGTCTCCCACGTGATCGCCGACGAGCAGCGCGAAGACGGCGGGGTGACGGCCGTCTTCAGCGAAATGGGCGGCGTCCGCGAGGACGGCTGAGCGACTCTCCTCGCAGTCTGCGCCAAAGTGACGCAGACAAAATATCTACAGACAAAACACCTCGATTGGTCTATATTGGCCACTCGATAGGCATGCGGGCCAAGGCAAACAACCATGCGCTGATCAAGGCGCTGTCGCACCCACTGAGGCGGCAGATCCTGCGGACGATGTCCGACGGGCAGGCGGCCAGCCCGCGGGAGCTCGCCGAAAGGCTGGACCAGCCGCTGAGCAATCTCAGCTACCACGTCCGCGTGCTGGTCAACTCCGGCGCATTGAAACTGGTCCGCAAGCAACAGGTGAGGGGAACGATGCAGCACTTCTACCGCCCTTCGGTCAAGGCCAAGTGGGTACAGGCTCTGCTCAAGGAGGCAGACCGGGGAGCGCCGGAAGGCGTTTCGTAAGGGGAAGAGTTCGGCCGGCAGCAGCCTTGTGTAGTAGTGGCCGTGGACGACGCGCACGACATCCGAAGCCCAGCCGAACAGGACGCGGTCATCGAGGCAGCCGTCCTCACCCAGCTGCTGGTGCTCCACCCAGTCCACGTCACCTTCGAGGAGTTGCTGCGCAGCATGGTCGTGGAGCCCAAGGACTTCGCTCGGCGTGACGCGATCGAGCGCGCTGTGCGCGATCTCGTCGCCGCCGGCCTGCTGCACCGCCACGAGGACTTCGTCTTCCCCAGCCACGCCGCGCTCCGCTTCGATGAACTGCTTGGGGGTTAGGCTCCGTGCGCAATGGCAAAGGTCGCGGTGATCACCGGAGCATCGAGCGGAATCGGCGCCGCCACGGCGAGGTCGCTGGCGGGCGACGGCTACCGGGTAATCCTCGGCGCCCGTCGCCTGGAGCGACTCGAGGCCCTGGCCGGGGAGCTGGGCGGCGAGGCGCTCGCGCTCGACGTCACCGACCCCGAGTCGGTCAGCGCGTTCGTGGAGGCCGTCCCGCGCTGCGACGTCCTGGTCAATAACGCCGGCGGCGCGCTGGGCCTGGAGCCATTGGCCGAGGCCGACGAGGAGCAGTGGCGCTGGATGTATGAGGCGAACGTACTGGGGACGATGCGGATGACCCGCGCCCTGTTGCCCGCGCTGGTCGACTCGGGCGACGGCCACATCGTCGCCGTGACCAGCATCGCCGCCTTCGAGGTCTACCGCGGCGGAGCGGGCTACTCGGCGGCCAAGCACGGGCAGAGGGCGATGCTCCGCGCCCTGCGCTTGGAGTTGCTGGGCGACCCGGTTCGAATCACCGAGGTTGCGCCCGGGATGGTCGAGACCGAGTTCTCCCTCGTGCGCTTCGACGGCGACCAAGAGGCGGCGGAGCGCGTCTATGAGGGAATGAAGCCCTTGAGCGCCGCGGACGTCGCGGAGTGCGTCCGCTGGGCCGTCGCCCAACCCTCACACGTCAACGTCGACGAGATCGTCGTCCGCCCCCGTGACCAGGCAACCGCCACCGAGGTCAACCGCCGATCGTCCTAAGCGCGGCGCGCTCACCCCTTACCGCCCAGCCGAACCGCTACTGCGTCCTTGCGCCGCGGGACCCGACGTGGGCTTCGGAAAGCAGGCTGGAAGCGATTCGCCACCGGTACTGGAGCTTCGGGGCGACCGAGTAAGAGGTGCAGCCCACTTCCTCGAGGCATTCCCCCCAGAGGTTTGCCGCCTTGATGTACTGGTCAAACGCCTGCTCGCTGGGGGTCCCAACGGCGGCCACGCAGTCGAACATCAGCCGGTCGAACGGGATCTTGTCGTAGCCGGCCCGAATCTCGCGCACTTCGTCCAGGTACATGCCATAGCTGAGGCCCGCCACGAGCCGGCCACGCAGTGCGTCGAGCGAGTCGAGGAAGCCGTCCAGCTGGCCCTGGCACGGGAGGGCTCTTACCCCCGGGGCCTTTGACCGCTCCTTGACCTGTGCCGCCGCTCCGGCGCCGGTCGCGGCCGTCTCGTCGTCGCCGCAGGAGGACAGAATCAGCGCCAAGCCAAACAGCAGACCGATGAGGATCGAAAGGCGAGCGGCGGCGCGGGGTGTCGATCGCATGAGTTGGGATTTTTAGCCGGATCCCGCGGCCGACGCCAGGCGCGAGTCACATCCGGTGCTGTAGAAATTCTCTGATGCGGAGGGGGCGGACGGTCGCGAGCGTGGCGGTGGGAGCGGCAATTGTTGCCCTCAGCACGAGCGCACCCGCGGCGGGCGCCAGTGGCAACGGCGAGGTGCTCCTGGTCGGAGACAGCCTCGCGGAGCTGACCTCTCCCTATCTGGAGCAGTACCTGCCCGGGGTGCCGCTGACCGTCAACGTCGGGGGCGGCTACAACAGCTACCAGATCTTCGATCTCTTCCAGGAAAGCTATGACCCCTCCCAGTCGGTGATCGTCTTCGACGCCGGGACCAACGACAACCCGGCCTATCCGGAGATCCTCGCCGGCAACCTGCAGGCCGTCACCGAAACGATCGGGGACCAGTGCATGGTCGTGCCGACCATTCACGGGTTTACCGTGAACGGCATCGACAACACCGGCAAGAACAGGGTGGTCGCCGAATTCGCCGCCTCGCGGCCGGGGACCGAAACCCCCGACTGGGCGACAGCGGTCGCCACCCATCCGGAGCTGATGCAAGCCGACAACCTGCACCCCATTGCCGAGGGCGCCGACTACCGTGCCCAGTTGATCGCGCAGGGGATCAGGGGATGCCTCGGCCTCGCGACCGGGCCAGGGTCCGGGCCCGCGTCAACGTCAACGTCAGCCCAATCCGGCGGGCCGGCGCCACAGCCCAAGCCCGAGTTGCCGCTCGTTGGGAGAATGGCCCAGCGGCAAAGTGAGTTGGTCCGGTCGATCGCCGCCGAGGTGGCGCTTCGCACCGCGGCTCGAGTCGCCTCGCGAGAGCCATCTCTGGGCGCCGCACTGACGATGGCCTCGATCATCCGCAGCGATGCCTGAACCGGTACGCCGCGGACAGCGGTACATGCCCGGCCTCGACGGCATGCGAGCGATCGCCGTGCTCGGCGTGATCGCCTACCACCTCGGGTTTGGGTGGGCGGAAGGCGGACTGCTCGGCGTCGGTGTGTTCTTCACCCTCAGCGGCTACCTGATCACGGACATCCTGCTGAACCAGGTCAACCGCGGCGGGATCAAGCTGAAGTCGTTTTGGGCGGCGCGCGCCCGGCGCCTGCTGCCGGCGCTGTTCGTGATGCTGATCGTCGTGATGGCGTGGGTGACGGTTATCGGCCCGCACCAACCGCCCGACTTCAGGACCGCTGCCCTCTCGGCAGCAGGCTACGTCAACAACTGGTGGCTGATCTTCCACGACGTTTCCTACTTCGCCCGCTTTGCGCCACCCGCACCCCTGAACCACCTCTGGTCCCTCGCGATCGAGGAGCAGTTCTACATCCTCTGGCCATTCCTGCTGATGCTGGGAATCCGCTTCGTCCCGGAGGTGAAGTACGCGACCGGCGTACGCTTCCGGCTCGCCAGTGTGACCTTGGGGGCCGCGGCGGTGTCGGCCATCCTGATGGCCGTTCTATACAAACCCTCGCTCGACCCCTCCCGGGTCTATTACGGAACCGATACCCGGGCGCAGGAGCTCCTGATTGGCGCGGCCCTGGCGATGATCTGGCCGAGCCGCAGGCTCCAGCCGAACATCGCCGTACGGGCGCGGCGCATGCTCGACGGAGCCGGAATCCTCGGCCTGGTGGTGATCGGGCTGATGCTCTGGCGCGTCAGCGAGTTCTCCCCGTTCCTGTACCGCGGGGGCTTCACCCTGCTCGCGATCGCCACCGCCCTCGCCGTCGCCGCCATGGCCCATCCCGCCACCAAGCTGGGACCGATCGTCGGCTGTAGGCCAATGCGTTGGGTCGGTGAACGCTCCTACGGCATCTACCTCTGGCACCTGCCGGTCATCGTCTTGACAACGCCGGAGGGGGTCCACGGGACCGAAGTGGTCCGCTCTGTCCTCCAGGTCGCCGCGATCTTCGTGATCGCGGAGCTGTCATGGCGATACGTCGAGAACCCGATTCGCCACGGCGCTTTGGGCAGGCTGTGGGCGCAGGTCCGGACGGGGCGATGGCGGCCTGAGCGAGTTTCGCGCCGGGGGTGGGCAGTCGTCACCGGCAGCGCAGTGGTGTCGGCGATCGCGGTCGCCGGCCTGGCGGGCGCCGGCGTGTCGCACGAGCCCACCGCCGGCGCGGCGACAGTCACCAAGACCGTCAAAGCGAAGAACGTGCAGCGCGCGCCGCTGGCAACCTCCTGCAACGCGGTCGTCCACATCGGCGACTCGACCTCCGAGGGCCTCGTCTCCGAAGAATATTTGCCCAACCCCAACCAGCTGATCAGCGCCCAGTACGCGCGCGTCGGCGCCACCACGCAACACCTCGACGTCTCCGGCGCGCGTTCGATCTACGAGAACTTCGAAGGGCTGCCGAACGCCCAGGAAGCAGCGGAAGCCTGGAAGGGCGAAGGGTTCAAAGGCTGCTGGGTGCTGGCGATGGGCACCAACGAGGCGGCCAACGTCGCAGCGGGCTCGGCTTTCACCTACGAGGACCGGATCGACAGCATGATGTCGACGATCGGCGAAGAACCGGTGATGTGGGTAAACGTGAAGTCGCTGCTGACCAGTGGCCCCTACGCAGCGGCGAACATGGAGGACTGGGACAAAGCGCTCCTGGAGGCCTGTGACCGCTATCCGCACATGCGGATCTACGACTGGGCCTCCGACGCACAGGACATCTGGTTCATCCCCGACGGGATCCACTTCACGACGCCGGGCTACGCGGCGCGAGGCAGGTTGATCGCCGACGCCCTGCTCGAAGCCTTCTCCAACTCGCACCCCATGGAGATGACCGACAGCGACGAATGCCTCATCTCACCGTCGTGAGACCACCTTCTTGAAGAAGGCCCAACGGTCATACAGCCCCAGGGCAAATGCGAGAGTGTCGCCGCGAATCGTCGTCGTCCCCCCCGTGCCGATCAGCTTCGCGTAGTCGATCCGCGGCGAGGCGCCGCGCTGCGTCACCTTGATTCCCCGCAGCCGGCCGCTGACGTAGGGGCCAAGCCGCGCGTTCATCTCCGCCTGCGAGAAGCGGAACGTCCAGCGGTGCAGGGGCGAGTAGTAGTCGTAGGGATCGCGCACGCTCTGTAGATAGGGGACATCCGGGGCCCCCAGGAAGCCGGACTCCGTACGTCCGCCCGAGGCGGAGAAGTAAGTGGTCTGGGCGACCTCGCCCCGGTACGTCGCCACCTGGTTCTGGGTTGCCCGGATCGCCCGGTCGGTGCGCGCGTCCTCCAGCTTGACCCCGCCGTAGATCTGAGTGCGGGTGTCCGGGTAGAGGTCGTAGCCCTTGCCGCCTACGTCGGTCGACAGGGCTATCGACCGCGCCGCGACCGCAAAGGTCTTGAGCGTCGCCATCGGCCATTCGGGCGGTACCTCGCCAGGCACCGAGCCCCGCGCGTAGTTGTTGACGTTGAGCGCATTGACCAGGTTCAACGAGCCGCCCCCGGTCGGGACCGCCTCGAGCGCGCCGCGGTAGACCCCGACCCCCTCGATCCGGATCATGCCCCTGCTGTCCGCGTGGAGGCGATCGCCACAGCGGGCCAGCAGCTTCCCGGAGTTCGACAGCAACCGCACCGACGACCCCCTGGGGTGCGCCCTATAGCTGCGGTTGGGGTCCAGTTTTCGCCCGCACGCCGCGGTCGCCTGGGTGAAGTCGACATCCCCCGAGCTGACGGTGAGCAGCACCCGCACCAGCGGTGCCCGCCGCAGCTCGGTGATCCTGATCCCGGTGAAGTAGTGGTGGAGGATCTGCCGGTAGCCGAACCCGTTCAGGCCGTACCCGTAGGCGCCGTAGGCGCTGAGGCCGACGCCGTGGCCGAAGCCCCCGCCGTTGACGACCCAGGTGACGGACGCGCTCGCCGGCGACAGCCCTGCCGCCACCGCACAGAGGAGCAGCGACAAGATTGCGATCCTCACCCTGGCCATTCGGTCCGAGGATAACCAGGGCCGCCCGGAGGCGGCCCTGGTCAGGTGCATGAAACGAGCGCGGAAACCGCAACAGGGCGGGACACTCCCTGCCTTCCTTTGCTCGCCGGTGCCCGGGTTGGATTCCGCCGGGCGGCCGAACAGTGCGGCGCCTAGCGGCCCTGCACCTCCAGTGTCCCCCTCAGCATGTGACTCAAGTTAGGACCACCTCCTTTCTCTGGTGATCCGATTCAAGCAAATCGCTCAGCTGGCTTTGCGCAGCCGCCCGACCCCGGGGACGAAGCGGCCGACGCGGGCGGCGTACTCGGCGTAGGTGCCCTGGTGCCTGCTCAGCAGATAGGGCTCCTCGACGACGCGCACCTGGAGCTCCAGCGCGCTCGCCAGCCCGGCGAGCCCGACGAAAGCGACCCAGCTCGGGACGAGCAGGGTGAGGCCGAGCGCCGTGGGAAGCATCGCCGCGAAGATCGGGTTGCGGACGAGGGCAAAGGGCCCGGAGGTGACGAGCTCGGTCTGCTCCGCGGGGTCGACGCCGATGCGCCAGCTCGTCCCCATCGCCACCTGGGCGTAGAAGGTGGCCACGATCCCGCTGACGGCGAGCGCGAGCCCGGCGACGTGCAGCCCGGTGGTCTCGAGGGCGGCGATCGGCTCGACCACGTCGAGCAGAGCCAGGACCGGCGCCGCCGCCCCGACCAGGAGCGCGACGGTAAAGCCGACCCCGGCGAGCCACTCGGCCGAGCCGGGCCGGCCACCGAGGCCGTGGAAGCCGGTCGAGCCGGTGCGACGAATCTGGATCAGGGTGCGCAAAAAGAAAGTGAGCGCCAGATAGACGGCATAGAGGGCCAGCGCTACGACTTCCATCAGCTTGCGCCCGCTTCCGCCTGTGCGGTCCAGAGGTCAAGGCTCCCGAAGGCGGTGCGGAGGCGCCCGTAGCGCTCCACCCCGTCGAACCCGGCCTCGGCAATCAGCTCTGGCACCCGGCCAGCGCGATGTTCGGCAGTCCGGTCGAAGCCGTCGATCGCCTGGGAGACGAAGAACAGGGCGCCAATCAGCGGGTCGTGGGGCCGGCCCCAGTCGGCGACGTGCAGCCGGCCGCCTGGCTTAAGGACCCGTTTCATCTCCGCCAGGGCTTCGCGCTTTTCCTCTGGCAGCAGGTGATGCAGGACCAGGGAAGTGGTGACCGCGTCGACGCTGCCGTCGGCCAGCGGCAAGCTCTGCGCCAACCCCTCGCGCCACTCGACAACGCTTGCCCCGGGCTTCCCCTTGGCCAGTGCGAGGATCTCGGGGTCACCGTCGACGCCGGTGACCTGGGCGTCCGGCCGCTCGGCCGCCAGGGCAATGGCGAAGGTTCCCGTGCCGCTCCCGACGTCGACGGCCGCTCCGTCGGTTGGGAGGTCAGTGCTGACCCGCTGCTCCATCAGGCCGCGGAACCGGCGCTCTCGAAGCGTCACCGCCAACACCGGGTCGTAGACCCGCGTGAATACCCGCCAGCGGGCGGCGGGGATGTAGCGAGGCTCGGAGCCGGTTGTCGTCTCGGATTTCATATACCCCTAGGGGGTATGCTAACCAACTATGGAGACACCCGCCTACACCTCCAACAAGGACGCGCTGACGAAGCGGCTGCGACGCATCGAGGGCCAGGTCCGAGCGGTCGAGCGCATGGTCGAGGAGGAGCGCTACTGCATCGACGTCGTCACCCAGATCACCGCGATCGAGGCCGCCCTCGACAAGGTCGCCCTCGGCCTCCTCGAAGACCACGCCCAGCACTGCGTGATCGGCGCCTCCCCCGACAAGCAGGAGGAGCGCACCACCGAGCTGATGGGCGCCGTCAAGCGCCTCCTCCGCCACGGCTGAGATCCCCATCCCCACTGGCCGCTTTACCTAGACTTTGGGCCAGTTCCCAGGTGCACCAGCGCACAAGAGGAGGCAGCACTGCGGCAGAAGATCGTCCCGAACCTTTGGTTTGACACCGAGGCTGAGGAGGCCGCCGAGTTCTACACCTCGGTCTTCAAGGACTCGCGGATCATCAACGTCACCCACTACACCGAGGCCGGGCCGCGACCGGCCGGCATGGTGATGACCGTGGAGTTCGAGCTCGACGGCCAGCGCTTCCTCGGCATCAACGGCGGGCCCGAGTTCACTTTCGACGAGGCGGTCTCACTCGCGATCGAATGCGAGGACCAGGAGGAGGTCGACTACTACTGGGAGCGGCTCACGGAGGGCGGAAAGGAGAGTCAGTGCGGCTGGCTCAAGGACCGCTACGGCCTCTCCTGGCAAGTCGTGCCGACCGGGATAGAAGAGCTGTTCGCCGATCCCGACAAAGAGCGGGCCGAGCGCGCAATGAAAGCGATGCTCAAGATGGGCAAGCTGGACATAGCCGCGCTGCGCAGTGCGGCTGACGGCACATCCCCGACGGACTGACAAGCGAAGAGCCAGAACGCCCACTCGCAGCTACGTCTAAGAAGCGGTGCCTCCTGATGAAGGCCCTGATGTAGCCTCAATAAGAATGCGCATCCGTCGTCTACGTAGTCCTCGGCCTTCGCCAGCCATGGTTGTCGCACTCGTCGCGCTCTGCTGCACCCTGGGTGGCACGGGCTACGCCGCGTCGTCGTTGCTGACTCCGGCGGGGCCCGCGACAAAGTCAGCGACCAAATACAGCTCGTCGCTCGCCGAATGCCGGGCCAACGTCTACGACGCCTTCCGCTTCAAGCCGAGCGGGACCTCGGCGCAGCGCGCCGCCGCGACGCAGGGGATCTGCAACGAAAACTCAACTGGCTCAACTGGGACAACCGGTCCACAGGGGCCCCAAGGCGCCCAGGGTGAGACCGGGGCGACGGGACAGACGGGCGCAACAGGGCCGACGGGTGTGGGGCAGACAGACGCTACAGGGACGACGGGTGCGGCGGCACTATCGAACTACGCCCAGTTCTTTGCCCTCATGCCTCCGGACAACCCGGCAACGGTGGGGGGCGGGAGCGCGGTCCAGTTCCCCCAGGATGGCCCGAACGGAGGCACCATCACCAGAAGCGGAAGCAGTGCTGACACGTTCGTGCTGCCGAATTCCGGCACCTACCGCGTGGCGTTCATCGTGTCCGTGAGCGAGCCGGGCCAGCTCCAGATCACCCTCGATGGGATTGGCCTGCCGTACGCCGTCTTCGGGAGAACAACCGGCACGAGTCAGATTGTGGGAGAGGCCCTCGTATCGGCTTCCGCCGGTTCAGTCATCTCCGTGGTGAACCCACTCGGGAACTCCCCCGCCCTGACGATTACGCCGGTGGCAGGCGGCGCAATGCCCGTCGCTGCTTCGCTGGTCATTGAGCAACTGAGTTGACGCAAGCCTCAGTTGGAACCCCGCTGTAGCGGGTTCATGAGTGAGGGTGGCCGACCGGACTCGAACCGGCGACTGCCTGGATCACAACCTGGAGCTCTACCAACTGAGCTACGGCCACCGCGATTTTTGAAAA
>JBBDYO010000077.1:0-12447 GCA_040901495.1 Solirubrobacterales bacterium | reverse complement strand
CCGGTGCAGGCCGCGTTCACCAACCCCGAGATCAGAGAGCTCGGTGAGATGGAGGACGCCGACGTCATCGTCGACCCGTCCGAGGTTGAGCTCGACCCGGCCAGCACCGCCTTCCTCGAGTCCGACGAGGTCGACAAGACCACCCGAGTCAACGTCGAGACCCTGCGCGAGTTCGCCTCCCGCACACCCGAGGGCAAGCACCAGCGGATCGTGCTGCGCTTCCTCGCCTCGCCGGTCGAGATCCAGGGCGACGGCAAGGTCGAAAAGATCGTGATCGGCCGCAACGAGCTGGTCGAGGAGGATGGCACGCTGCGGGCGAAGGACACCGGCGAGCGCGAAGAGCTGGAGTGCGGCTTGGTGCTGCGCTCGGTCGGTTACACAGGGATCCCGATCGAGGGCGTGCCCTTCGACGAGAAGCGCGGGCTGATCCTCAATGAGGGCGGTCGCGTGCTCGACTCACACGACTCCGGCCACAAGGTCGGCCACTACACCGCGGGCTGGATCAAGCGCGGGCCCTCCGGCGTGATCGGCACCAACAAGAAAGACGCGCTGGAGACCGTCCAGCACCTGCTCGCCGACGTCGAGTCCCAGACCTTGCTCGCTCCCGAGAGCCCATCGCCTTCGGCCGTCGAGGATCTGCTCAGCGAGCGCAACGTCCGCTACGTCACCTTTGACGACTGGCAGGCAATCGACCAGGCAGAGGTCGGCCGCGGCGAGCCTCACGGCCGCCCCCGGGTGAAGTTCGTCCGGGTCGAGGAGATGCTTGGCGCCCTGGGCGAAAAAGTCTCCGGCTAAACTCGGTTGCCGTAGACAAAAAGTTACATTTTGCGCGCCACTCGCGCGCCCGCTTCACCTAACCTTGGAGCATGGAGTCGATGCGATCCACCTGGACCGATTCGCGCTTGGACGATTTCGCCGCCCATACGGACAAACGCTTCGACGCCGTCGACCGGCGCTTCGACCAAGTCGATCGGGAGCTTCGAGCGATGCGTGAGGAAATAGGTGGCGTGCGGGGGGAAATTGCTGGAGTGCGTTCCGAAGTGGGCGCTCTGCAGCGCACCATGATCCAAGTCGGAGGCGGGCTGATCGCAGCTGTGCTGGGCGTGCTGGTGGCCACCCTGGGCGTATTGGTGACGCAGCTCTAAGCGATCGTCCCGTCGTCCAGGTGTCGGCGCAGGAACTCGATCTGGTCGGCAGTCATCCCCTCGAAGGTCGTGCCCAGGAACGGGTCGAAATGACCGCCGGGATAGAGCCGCAGCTCGCCCTGCGGCGTGCGCCGCGCGGCCAGCTTGCCCAGCTCCGGCGGGTTGATGTCGTCCTCCTCGGTGATGCAGTAGAGAGTCGGACACTCGATCCGGCGCACCTTCCTGGCGAGGCTGTAGGGAGGCGCCAACGCGACGCGAGCGCAGAGCGCATTGCTCCAGGTGGAGTCGGGTGGGGTGATTGCGGCGAACCCCGGCGCGGAGTCCGGGCTGTTGAGCGCCGCGAGCGAGCCCGGCGGGCCGGCGGCTGGGACCCGGTAGGGCTCGCCGCGCCGCAGCGCCCGCGCGCCGTCGCGGAGCCCAGCCCCCATCAAGCGGGCGACGTGGCGAAGCCCACCGACGTGGAGGAGGCTGCGCATCCCGCTGACCACCGGAGCGACGCAGATCGCGGCGGCGATCCCGGGCTCGCCGGCCGCCACCGCCTGGACGTTGCCGCCGCCCAGCGAGTAGCCCCAGAGCACAAGACGGGCTGGGTCAAGATCTGAGCGAGAGCGCGCGAAGGCCAGGGCGGCGCGCAGGTCATCGCGCTGACGGGAGCCGCTGACCAGCCCGCGGGGCTCACCTCCGCTGTCGCCAAAGTGCCGGTAATCGATGGCGAGGGCGGCAAAGCCGGCGGCGGCGAAACGCTCGGCGACCACGCCCATCCCCTGGTCTCTCACACAGGAGAGGCCCGAACCCATCACCACGCAAGGCACTGGAGCGGCTGGCGCCAGGGGGCGAAACAGCCACGCCGCGCACTGCTCTTCCCCCGATACGAAGCGAACCTCCTCCCGTCCCATGCGAACGATCCTAGTGTCAGGACACTAGCCCGACGCGCTCAACCCACCCGGGGTGCTCGGCTCATACAATCGGCCCGTGGCTGACCTGGCGGAGCTGAAAACGATGATCGAGGCCGCGCTGCCTGGCGCCTCGGTTGAGGTGTCCGACGAAGACGGCGGCGACCAGCACCTGCGTGCCGAGGTCGTCGCGCCGCAATTCGAGGGCCTCTCGCGAATCGACCAGCACCGGCTGGTCAAGGCCGCGGTGAAAGAGCGCTTCGACGACGGCACCATCCACGCCCTCTCGGTCAAGACCAACGTTGCCGGTAGCTAACCTGTGGCCATGGCCGATCCGGAGCTGAAGAGCAAAGTCGAAGAGCTGATCGTCGGCAACCCGGTGCTCTTATTCATGAAAGGCACACCCGACGCGCCCCGTTGCGGCTTCTCGATGCGGGTCGTGCAGGCGCTCGACACAATGGACGTCGAGTACGGAGCGATCGACGTTCTGCCGGCGCTACAGCCGCTGCGCGAAGTGACCGCCGAGATCTCCGACTGGCAGACGTTCCCCCAGCTCTATGTGAACGGCGAGCTGATCGGCGGCGCCGATATCGTCGAGGAGATGCTCGAGTCGGGAGAGCTGGCCGAGGCGCTCGGGGTCGAGCAACCGGCCCAGACACCGGCGCCAACGGCACCGGCCCAGTCGCCACCCCTTCAGATCGAATAGCGGCGCGCCTGCACGGCGGCTCCGCCGTTTAGACCAAGCAGGTCAAGGACGCAGGGAAGCGCGGTGAGGGGAGCGCACTTCTAGTGCGTGACCCGAGCCGAGCGACCGAGGACGCCGATATGCGCCGGTCTAAACGGCGGAGGCGGCGGTGTCCTCTTTGACCTGGAAAGAGGAGCCACAACCGCAAGCAGCCTCGACGTTCGGGTTGTTGACCTGGAACCCGGCGCCCTGGAGGCCTTCGACGTAGTCGACCTCCGAGCCGAAGACGAACTGCATGCTGACCTTGTCGACGATCACCGCGACGCCGTCGACCTCAAAGACGTTGTCCTCGTCCTTGGCCCGGTCGAAGGCAAGCGCGTACTGGAAGCCGGAACAGCCCCCGCCCCGAACCGCGACGCGAAGCGCCTGGCCCTCGGAGTCGCCCTGGCTCCCAAGCAGCTCGCCGATTTTCTCGGCGGCCTTGGCGGTGAGGGTGATCGCTGCTGTGGGCGTGTCAGTCACTTCACAAAGTGTAGCGAGAGGCCCCACGGCCTCCGCTTCGCACTGGGGTTGGGTCGTGGTTTGAAAGACTGCTGACATGAGCCAGGGAACCGCTGTCGTCTGCGACACCACCGCCTATCTGCCTTCTGAGCTGATTGCCGCGCGGGGCATCGAGGTGATCAGCCTCTACGTCTCGATCGACGACCACCAGGAGGCGGAGAGCGAGGTTTCGGACTTTGCCGGCTTCTACGAGCAGCTGCGCGCCTCCGAGAGTGGGGCGACCACCTCGCAGCCCTCGGTCGGCGACTTCATCGCGGTCTACGAGCCGCTGCTCGAAGCCGGGCGCGAAGTCGCCTCGATTCACCTCTCGGCCGGCATCTCGGGCACGTTCGAGGCGGCGAATCAGGCACGCGAGCGCCTCATCGCCGAGGGCAAGGGCGGGGAGCGAATCCACACCTTCGACTCCCGCTCGGCTTGCGGGGGAACCGGGCTGTCAGTGGTGGCCGCGGCGGCTGCGGCGGCCAGCGGTGCCGATGGCGAGACAACGGTCGCCCGCGCCCGCCAGGCCCGCGAGGAGCTGAAGATGTGGTTCGCGATCGACACCCTCGAGTACCTCCGCCGGGGCGGGCGGATCGGCGGCGCCCGCGCCTGGATCGGCTCGGCGCTGAAGATCAAGCCGATCCTGACGCTGGAGGAGGAGATCACTCCGGTCGAGCGCGTGCGCACCCGGGCCAGGTCGCTGGAGCGCCTGCGCGACTACGCCCGTCAGCGACACGAGTCCGGGCTTGACGGCTGGGTCGTCCAGCACATCCAGGACCACGAGACCGCCGAGACGCTGGTCGACGACTGCCGTGAAATCTTCGGCTGCGAGCCCGCCTTTGTCTCAGAGATCGGCCCGGTGATCGGTGCCCACGCCGGCCCTGGGCTGCTCGGCGTCGGCAGCGTCTCCACCGCCGTCCTGAGTTAGCTGACTGACGGATCCAGGGGTCGCCAGGCAAGGACGCAGGGAGGGCGACGCGGGGAGCGCACTTCAGTGCGTGACCCAAGGAGACCGACCGAGGACGCCGCATGGCGGCGCCTGGGTCCGTCAGCCGCGGCGGCGGAGAGCCAAAACGCCGATCGCGAAGCCAACCGCGGCTGCGCCGATCACGAGCTCTCGCTTGTGCTCGCGAACCTGGCGGCGCCAGTCGGTCAGCTCGGTGACGCGGCCGCGGAGCGCCTCGACCGAGCGGCCAAGGTCGTGACGCTGCAGATCGATGTCGCGGCGGATCTCGGCCGCGGAGCGGCGTGGCATCCCAGCGCCTGGGGGACGAGAGGGCTCGGGGTGGGTGCTCATTTCTTCCCACCCACTCCCGGCGCGCTCCCCACTCCCGGCGCGCTTTTTCCGCCGACCCCGGTCGGTGCGGAGTCGTCGTCCTCGCCTTCCAGTGTCGCCTTCATCAGCTTGGCCTCCTCGATCGCCTGCTCCGGGACCGGCGGGGCGCCGGCCTTGACCGAGCGATAGGCGAAAAGGCCGGCCGCGGCCGCGATCAGCAGGAAAAGGGCCGCCTCGACGAAGAACCCGGGCCAGGCCTTGCCGTCGAAGAGCTCTTCGTTCAGCAGCCAGGCAAATCCGTCCATGGCGAGGATCAGTGCCAGGAAGGCAAAGACCCCGGCCGCAATACCCACCACCGACCCGCGCAGGATCTTTCCGACTTTCTCGGAGACCTCCGCCTTCGCCAGCTCGATCTCATCGCGGATCAGCGACGACGTCTTTTCGGAGACGTCGAAGACGAGCTCGCCGACCGTTCTGCGGTCCGGCTCCTGGGGGGGGTTGGGGGACGACTCGGGCATCGCGGGGTCGCTTACTCCGGCGGCTCTTCGTTGAACAGTCGCCGCCAGACGACTGCCGCAAGCCGTGCAGCGGCGATGCTCGCCAGCGCACTGCTTGCCGCCAGGACTCCGCTCCACATGAGTCGTTTGACGATGTCGTTGTCCACCTTGCCTAAACCTTCCCGTTGGGAGGCTCGGAGTAAACCAGCTTGGCGCTATCCACCGTGGGAAGGTCCGCCCAAACCGCTCACCGCGGCTCCAGCCCGTCGCAGATCGTCGCGACCAGGAGCGTCTTCGCCTGGTCGAAATCAGAGTCGGAGGCGGGAATCAGGTCGAAGATCCAGCCGGAGAGCAGCTGCTCGATAGCGCCGTAGAAAGACATCGAGGCGAAGGTCGGATCGATGTCTTTGCGGAAGGCGCCCCCCTCCTGCCCCGCTGCGACGATGCTGGCAATCGAGTCGTAGGCCCGGCGGATCTCGGGCAAGTGGGTGCGGCCGAAGGAATTCGCGGCGCGCGTCACCTCGACGATGATCACCTTCATCAGCTCGGGGTCGTGGCGATAGGAGTCGACGATGAAGCCCGCCACCGCTTCCAGCTTGGCGCGGTCCGTCGCCTCACTTCGGTCGGCCTCCTCGATCGCCGCCAGGAGCAGCGACCAGCGCTCGGTGAAGAGCTCGTTGAGGACCTCGTCCTTCGACTTGAAGTAGTGGTAGACCAGCCCGTAGGCGACGCCTGCCTCGTCGGCGATGTCGGAGACTCGAGTCGAGTGAAAGCCCTGGCGAGCGAAGACGCGGATCGCCGCGTCGAGGATCTGGCGGCGCTTGTCGATCGGCGGCGCTTTAGAAGCCATTAGGCGTGCGCCTCCAAGAGCTGGGGCCAGGCGTAGGCCTCCGGCCGGCGATTGGCGAGCGAGGGCAGCGCCTCCCGGACCTGCTCCTGCGCGGCCAGATCGAGGTCAGCCGCGACGAAGCACTCCTTTTCGGGCGCCATCGCCAGCACCGTTCCCCACGGATCGACGATCGCCGAGTGGCCGTAGGAGCTGTAGTGGGGCGGCGCCTCGCCAACCTGGTTGGGAGCGAGGACGAAAGTCTGGTCCTCGATCGCCCGCGCCCGCAGCAGGACCTCCCAGTGGTCGCGCCCGGTCGCCGCAGTGAAGGCGGACGGGATCGCGATCAATCGTGCACCCCGGATGGCGAGGATCCGGTAGAGCTCCGGGAAGCGCAGGTCGTAACAGACGCTGAGGCCAACGGTGAGGTCGCCAACCTCCGCCGTGACAATCTCGGTGCCGGGGTCCTCGAAGTCGGACTCCCGGTACTCGACGCCCCCGGCGACGACGTCGAATAGGTGGATCTTGCGGTAGACGGCGAGGTCAGCGCCGTCGGGGCCGATCAGGACCGAGGTGTTGAAGGCCTTCTCGGGCCCCCACTCGGAGATGCTGCCGGCAAGCAGGTGAATGCCCAGCTCACTCGCCCAGTCCCGCGCTGCGCTCAGGCTCGGGCCGTCGAGCTCCTCGGCGCCGGAAACCATCTCCTCGCCGGCAGCGAGGAGGTTCCACTTCTCAGGCAGCGCCACGAGCTCGGCGCCATCCGCCGCCGCCGCGCGCACCAGCCGCTCAGCGGAGGCGAGATTTCGCTCCTTATCGGCTGTCGAGTTCAGCTGTACCGCCGCTGCGCGCACCGCGATCCTCTCTCTGATCCCTGGCTGACTGACCAGTCAATCGGTTTCCAGGGGCCAGTATAAGAGCAGACGGGACGTACGATTCGGAGTCCGTGAGCGAGGCGCCCACCGCCTCGCGCAGGAGGGCCTACCTAAAGCCGCTGGCCCGGGCGACGATTCGATCGAAGGCCCGGGTCGGGATGAAGTATTTGAGGCGCGCCTGCGACTTGGCGTCGAGCCCGACCAGATAGCGGGTGCGCGGTCGGCGCGCGACGAGGGCGTGCTCGATAACGCGAGCGACCTTCTCGGGCGGGATCCCACGCTTGGCAACGCCTTTGACCACCTTGGTGTATCTGGCGATCGCCTTGCCGTAGAGCTCTTCCCTGGCGGGCGAGCGCTCCCCGATCTGGTCGGCCGCCTGTTCGCCGCGATCCCAGATTTCGGTGGCGATCGAGCCGGGCTCGACAATCGAGACCGAGATGCCCCACCCGCGCAGCTCCCGGCGGAAGACGTCGCCCACAGCCTCGATCCCGAACTTGGCCGCATGGTAGGCGCCGGTGAACGGAAAGGCGATCCGGCCCCCAATCGAGCTGATGAAGACGATCCGGCCGCGCGCGGCGCGGATCTGAGGCAGCAGCGCCTGCGTCATCGCCACCTGCCCGGTCAGATTGACCTCGACCTGGCGGCGAAAATCGTCGATCGGCATCGTCTCCAAGGGGCTGGGCAGAGAGACGCCGGCGTTGTTGACAAGCCCGTCCAGGCCGGCCTCCCCCACCTCCTCGCCAATCCGCTCCGCCGCCGCGGCAATCTGCACCGCGTCGGTGACGTCGATCAGCAGGGGCACCAGCCGCTTCGACCCGGCCTCGCGCAACGCCGCCGCATCCCCCTCGCGACGAACACCGGCGAACACACGCCAGCCCTCGGCATCCAACCGCAAGGCGGTAGCCCGCCCGATCCCAGTCGATGCCCCAGTAACCGCCGCCGACCTCACGCGGGGCAGGCTACATGGACACGCACGACACCTGAACGAGCGCTCGAACGTCGCGGACTAACATCGCGGCGATGACGAGTGCCTTCGTAACCGGCGGGTCGGGCTTCATCGGCGGCCGGCTGATTGAACGGCTTGTCGGCGAAGGCAAGACCGTGCGGGCACTAGCCCGGTCCGAGGCATCCGCGCAAAAGGTCGCCGAGCTCGGGGCCGAGCCGGCACGGGGTGACCTCGATGACCGTGCTTCGCTGGCGAGCGGTGCGGCTGGAACGGAGGTCGCCTACCACCTTGCCGCCCATCTCGGAGAGTGGGGGCCGTGGGAGGAGTTCGAGCGGGGCAACGTCGAGGGCACGCGGAACGCGCTCGAGGCCTGCGCCGAGGCCGGGGTGCGTCGCTTCGTCCACTGCGGCACCGAGGCCGCGCTGATGGCCGGCCAACCGCTCGTGCAGGTCGACGAGACGGCGCCTCTACGGCCAGACTCGGGTGCTCCCTATCCGGCGACCAAGGCGAAAGCCGAGCAGGCGGTGCGCGACGCCAACCGCGAGGGCTTTGAGACAGTCGCCCTGCGTCCCCGCTTCGTCTGGGGCAAGGGTGACACCACGCTCCTGCCGGAGCTGATCGCGACGGTGAAGGCCGGCAAATTCGCCTGGGTCGGCGGCGGCCGCAACGTCACAGACACCACCCACGTCGACAACGTGGTCGAGGGCATGCTGCTCGCCGCCGAGAAGGGGCGGCCGGGAGAGGCCTACTTCGTCACCGACGGCGAGCCGGTCGTCTTCCGCGAGTTCGTCACCGCGATGCTGGAGACCCAGGGAGTCGAGCCCCCGAACCGCAGCCTGCCCGCCTGGACGGCGGCGCCTCTGGCGCGCTTCGCCGAGACGGCCTGGAAGGTCCTACCGCTACGCGGCGACCCGCCGATGACGAAGTTCCGCTCTTGGCTGTTGACTCAGGAGTGCACGCTCGACATCTCCAAGGCCCGCAAGGAGCTCGGCTACCAGCCAATCGTCACTCACGAGCAGGGTCTCGCCGAGCTGCGCGGCTAGTCAGCGATCGGATGGGATGAGGGCTCGTTGTTCCAGCTGGGGTTGAAGGCGCTTTCGAGCGCGAACCCTAGAGCGACCGGAACCAGCGTGATCGCAATCCCGATCCAGAAGTAGGCGCGCCGGCCGGTCGCGTGGCTGGCGACTGCTCCGAGGGTCGCTCCCGGTAACGCGATGCCCGCGTAGATCCAACCGCTACTCCAGCCCCACGGAAGCGCTGCACCGAGCACAATCAGCGCCCAAAAGAAAAGGGAGACAGCGGTGATAGACACCGTGGCCGCGATCAACAAGAAGCCGTCGGGGCGGCGCCGTGGCTCGACCGTCGAGTACGTCATGCGAAAAGGTTAGCTGCGGCTGGCGCGGTGGCGCTCTAGCTCGGCGACCATCAGCTTGGTGTGGAGGGCCGCGATCAGGTCCTGGAGGGGCTGGGCGCCGGCTTCGAGCATCTCGACCACGCGCTCGGGTGAGACCTCGCCGGCGAGGCGGTTCATCACCACGTCGACCTCCTGGCGGACCAGCTCTTCAATCGCGCTCTTGTAGCGCAGGGTGTCGTAGACGGTGAAGCCGATCTCCTCGTCATAGCCCCCGGCCCGGAAGCGGCTGATCGCCTCGATGATCTTCACGTCCGAGGGTGAGTAACCGCGGCTGTTGGGGCTGAGGACCTCCAGCTCCTCGAGGCGATCCAGCACCTCCTTGGGGATGCCATAGCTCTCGCGCGCCTCGGCGGCGCTGGTCCGAGTGCGCTCGCCGGCCAGGGCGCGGTCGAGGATGCGATCCTCCAGCTCGACCAGGGCGCGGGCGCGCTCGGGGTCCTCGTCGAGCACCGATTTGATTGCTCGCAGCGGCATGAACCGCTCCTCCTGAAGCTGCTTGATCAGCTTGATGCGATCGACGAGCTCGGGCGGGTAGTAGGCCATGTTGCGGCTGGTCTTCACCCCCTCCGGCAGAAGGCCCTCGCGCAGGTAGTGCTTGATCGTCGGCACCGGGACACCGGAGGCCTCGGCCAGCTCGCCGATCTTGAGCAGCGATTTCTCGGCGCTGGCGCTCATGCGCGGAAGGTCGCGGCTGAGTCAGCGCTTGGGCCGGCGGCGGCGCCGGACGCCAGCATCTCCGCGACCTCCTCCTCGGTATAGCCGGCCTCGCGAAGGACCTCGTCGGTGTGCTCGCCGAAGGCCGGCGCCGGCCGGGTCGGGTCGCCTGGGGTTCGGCTCATCTTCACCGGGATCCCGAGCTGGCGCACCTTGCCGAGCTCGGGCTGCTCCATCTCAACCACCATCTCGCGTGCGCGCACCAGCTCGGAGTCGAGCGCCTCGTCGACGTCGAGGACCGGCTCGATGCAGCAGTCGTGCTCGTCGTTGAAGGCGCGCCACTCCTCGCGGGTGCGAGAGCGGAACACCTCGGCCACCTCGAGCCAGGCGTCAGAGCCGGGTGTCTCGAACTGTTTCTCAACCAGGTCGGGACGGCCAGCGCCGTTGCAGAAGGCGGCCCAGAACTTCGGCTCCAGGGCACCGCAGGTGACCCAGCCGTCCTTGGCTTCGTAGGGGAAGTAGCAGAGCAGGCCGCCGGCCAGCTGCTGCTCGCCGCGCTTTGGCACCTCGCCGTCGCAGAAGTAGCGGCCCGCGACCAGCGCCAGCCAGGAGAGCGCCCCGTCGGCCATCGAGATGTCGACCATCTGGCCCTCGCCGGAGCGCCGCCGCTCGTGCAACGCCGCCATCACGCCGAAGGCGGCCATCAACGCGCCGCCGCCGAGGTCGGCGATCTGGCCGCCCGACTGCACCGGCGGGCCGTCCTTGGCGCCGGTCAGCCCGAGCAGGCCGACCAGGCCGAGGTAGTTCATGTCGTGGCCGGCCCGCTGGGTGTAGGGGCCGTCCTGGCCGTAGCCGGTGATCGCGCAGAAGACGATCGCGGGGTTTGCCTCGCGCATCCGCTCGTAGCCGACCCCCAGCCGGTCGAGGACTCCGGGGCGGAAGCCGTCGAGGACGACGTCATATGACTCGACCAGCCGCAGCAGCGCCTCGCGCCCCTGCTCGGACTTGAGGTCGAGCCGGATCGAGCGCTTGCCGCGGTTGAGCGATAGATAGAGGGCAGAGCGCGTCCCCAGCTCCTGCTGCTCGTCGGTGCCGTAGTAGGGCGGGGCCCAGCGGATGTAGTCGCCCATCCCGGTGTCCTCGACCTTCAGCACCTCGGCGCCGAGATCGGCAAGCAGCAGCGAGCAGAAGCCGCCCGGAAGCAGCCGGGTCAGGTCGAGGACCTTGACGTCGCTGAGCGGGAGGCCGCCACTCATTGCGGCTCCACCTCGACCGGGAAGTTGACCGAGTTGGCGATGAAGCAGAGCTCGTGGGCGCGGTGGTGGAATCCCTCGATCGCGTCGGGAGGCGGGGGCTCGTCGGCCCAGCGAACCCGCGGCCGCAGCGTCGCCGAGGTGAAGTGCTTGCCGTCGAGGACGGCTTCGGCATCGTCTTCGTAGGAGGCAACCTCGAAGCCCCTTTTCCTCACCAGCGCCAGGAACCACAGCATGTGGCAGCTGGAGAGCGCGCCGACCAGCAGCGTCTCGGGATTCGACTTGGAGTCGTCGCCGTCGAACTCGAGTGCCGATGAGCTTGGTAGAGACTGGGCGCCGAGCAAGACATCGTGGGCGCGAACGTCCTCTCCCTCGCCGCCGTCCCAGGAGACGCCGGCACGGTGGATCGTCGTCGCCATCGCTCAGACCTCTGCAACTCTTGGCGGCACTCCCAACAGCTCGCGCGCCTCGGCAACCGTGGCGGCGCGGCGACCGACGTCCTCGGCCATCTGGCGCGCCTTGGCGATCAGATCGCCGTTCGACTTCGCCATCTCCCCGTTCGGGAGGTAGAGGTTGTCCTCGACCCCGGCGCGGACGTTGCCGCCGAGGACCAGCGAGGCGCCGAGCAGTTTCCACTGGTCGCGGGAGATGCCGATCACCTGCCACTGGTTTTCGCCATTGGCGCCACCGGGAATCTGGTCCGCCATGAAGCCGACGTTGCGGGGGGTCGGCCGGATACCGCCGTTGACCCCCATCACCAGTGAGATCTGCAGCGGGGTCCGCTCCAGCAGGCCCATGTCGATCAGCGGGTCGAGGTTGGCGACGTGGCCGGCGTCGAAGCACTCGTGCTCGGGCTTGATGCCGAGGTCGCGCATCGCGGTCAGGAACTCGACGATCGTGTCGAAGCTGTTCTCGAAGACCGCCTTGAAGACGAAGTCCTTGCGACGGCGGCTGTACTTGGCGTAGTTCATCGAGCTCATGTTGAGCGCGGCGACGTCGGGGCGGCACTCGCGCAGGTACTCGATCCGCTTCTCGATCGGGATGCCGATCGCCCCGGTCGAGTAGTTGATGATCACGTCGCCGACCTCGGCGAGGATCGCGTCGGTGATCGCCTTGAAGTCCTCGACCTCGTAGGAGGGCGTGCCGTCGGGCTGACGGGCGTGGATGTGGATCTGGGACGCGCCCTCGTCGACCGCGCGGCGCGCCTCGGCCGCGTACTCCTCCGGCGTGTAGGGGATCGCGGGGCACTGGTCGCGGTTGGCGATCACCCCGCTGATCGAGCAGCTGATGACCACCGGATCGCTGAATTGACTCATCTCAACATCTCCTAGACCGGCATTACGCCGTGGCGTTTCTTCGGCTTCTCGACGTGCTTGTCGCGCGCCATGCGCAGCGCCCTGACGATCGTCGGGCGGGTCTCGCGCGGGTCGATGATGTCGTCGATCA
>JBBDYO010000076.1:0-1900 GCA_040901495.1 Solirubrobacterales bacterium | reverse complement strand
CGATCGTCACCGGCTTCGACATCCGCCGCGCCGCCTGGGAGCAGATCGCCTCGCTCGGCGGGCGGCCGCTCGAACTCGACTTCATCCCCGACGCGGAGGACGAGGGTGGCTACGCCCGCCCGCTCACCGACGAGGAGAACGCGCAGGTCCGCGACGCCCTCGGCGAGAACGCCGCCAAGCAGGATCTGATCATCACCACCGCGGCGATCCCGGGTCGCCCTGCGCCGCTGCTGATCACCGCCGACGCCGTGCGCGGCATGGCTCCCGGCTCGGTGATCGTCGATCTGGCCGCGGAGACCGGTGGCAACTGCGAGCTCACCCAGGCCGGGCAGACCGTCGTTGAGAACGGCGTCAAGGTGATCGGCCCCAGCAACCTCGCCAGCGAGATGCCGGCGCCCGCCTCCCAGCTCTACGCCAAGAACCTCGAGAACCTGCTCGGATTGCTGATCACCGAGGAGGGCAAGCTGAACGTCGACTTCGAGGACGACATCATCGCCGCCGCCTGCATTACGCAGGGCGGCGAGATCAAGAACGAGAGGGCGGCCAAGTAATGGGACTGATGACCGAGATCACGATCTTCGTCCTCGCTGCCTTCGTCGGCTTCGAGGTGATCTCGAAGGTGCCGACCACGCTGCACACGCCGCTGATGTCGCAGACCAACGCGATCCACGGGATCGTCATGCTCGGCGGCCTGATCGTGCTCGGCTACGCCGATGACTCGCTCGAGTACGTGATCGGGACGATTGCCGTGGCCTTTGGCGCGATCAACATCGTCGGCGGATTCATGGTCACCGACCGGATGCTCGGCATGTTCTCCCGCAAGCCCAAGCCCACGCCAAAGCCGAAGGCCGATGACGATGGGGGAGGCGGCAAGTGACCGAGGCCGTGCTGCAGCCGGGCGGCGACGCCGCGACGGCGCTCTACATCGTCGCCTTCTCACTCTTCATCATCGGGATCAAACGCGGCACCCACCCGACTACCGCCAAGCAGGGCAACCTGGTCGCCGCCGTCGGCATGGCGGTCGCGGTCGTCACCACGCTGCTGCTCGACGGCATGGGCAACTGGGGCCTGATCGCGCTCGGCCTCGGGATCGGCACCGCGGTCGGCGTTGTCGCCTCGATCCGCGTGCAGATGACCGAGATGCCGCAGATGGTCGCCCTCTACAACGGTGTCGGCGGTGGCGCCGTGGCACTGATCGCCTGGTCGGAGATCCGCAGCGAGATCAGTGAGATCAACGCAGGTCACCTCTCCGCGGTCCCGCTCGACATCCTGATCCCGATCCTCTTCGCCGCCGTCGTCGGCTCGGTCTCCTTCTGGGGCTCGAATATCGCCTTCGCCAAGCTCCAGGACCTGATTCCGACCAAGCCGCTGGCGGTGCCCGGCCAGCAGGTGATCAACGGTGTGCTGTTGATCGGCATCGTCGCCGCCTGCGTCAGCATCGCCGTCGGCAACGATGACCCCTCGCAGCTGACCTTCATTGGGATCCTGGTCGCCGCCGGCCTTCTCGGCAACCTCGTGGTGCTGCCGATCGGCGGCGCCGACATGCCGGTCGTGATCTCGCTGCTGAACGCCTTCACCGGCCTCTCCGCGGCGGCAGCCGGGTTCGCGCTGGACAACGTCGCGCTGATCGTCGCCGGCACCCTGGTCGGCTCCTCGGGAACGATCCTGACGATGGAGATGGCGACGGCGATGAACCGCTCGGTCGCCAACGTCCTTTTCGCCGGCTTCGGTGGCGCTCCCTCGGGTGGCGGCGGTGGCAGCACCGAGGAGCGCCCGCACGTCTCGATCGGCGCGCAGGACGCGGCGATCAAGCTCGCCTACGCCGACACCGTCGTGATCGTGCCCGGCTACGGCCTCGCCGTCGCCCAGGCCCAGCACGCGATCAAGGAGGTCGCCGACG
>JBBDYO010000075.1:0-13464 GCA_040901495.1 Solirubrobacterales bacterium | reverse complement strand
TGCTCACGTGCGATGTGACGATCGACCCAGTCGCCAGCCTGACGCAACCGGATAGTCATGAGCGCTGCTATTCAGGCTCCCTGCGTCCTACCCCCGCTCGGTCCGGCCCTCGCCAGCTCGCACACGTAGGTTTTGAGACAGGTTCTAAGGCTGCTCCTCATTCTTTGACCTAGCCCTCAGTTGGAGGGGCGGTTGCCTGCTTGTTTTCATAGCTGTGCTAGTTGACTAGCTCACATATATCCATTACTGTGCGGATTAGTGGCACAGCAAGCAGCCAGTCAAGCTTCGGGGCCTAACCCGTTCGCCACCGATCCCGGGGGCGAGCTTCCGGTCGGCCTACAGCTGACCTGGCGCCTGCGGGCGCTGATCGCCACCGGCCACCTCGCCGCCGGGGAGCAACTGCCGAGCTTTCGGCGCCTCGCGGAGTGGGCGGGGGTGAACGTGAACACCGTGCGGGCGGTGTACGAGGGCTTGGAGAAGGAGGGCCTGGTCCTCAGTCGCCAGGGCCAGGGGACGTTCGTGGCGGACGGGATCGAGCCGTCCCCCGAGATCGAGGAGATCGCCATCTCCGCGCTTCGCCGCGCCCTGGACGCGGGCCTCGACCCGAACGAGCTGGCGCTCGTGATCAGCGCCTGCGCGAACATTCCCGGTGCATCAGGCGAGCCAGAGCCGGCCCGGCCCGTCACCCCCGCCGAGCTTCCCGACCTGGCTGAGGAGAGCGAGGCGCTCGAGGTCCGCCACGAGCTGCGCCGGCAGATCGCCAGGCTTGAGGCTGAGCTGGCCGCTTACACACGCGACCTGCCGGAGGAGCTGCCGACCGCCCGGCGCTCGGCCGAGGCACACATAGCCGGCGTCGAGGAGCTCGAGCAGACCCGCGACACGCTGATCGCCAAGCTCTCAGAGGCGCAGAAGGCGGCCGAGCTGCGAGCCAGGCAGGAGGGGCGGGCCCGCGTCGAGCGCCACGAGATTCTCGAGGCGGCGAAGGGGATCCGCGACACCGGCCCCAGTGGGAGCCCGCTTGAGAGGGCAATGCGCTGGTGGCGGCACACGCCCTAACCCGCGCGCTCGATTCATTTGGGGAGATCGCCCGCTTCGGGTCGCGTGTCGCGGGCCTCGTCTACTCGGGCCGCGTCTTCCGCTTCTTCGGCGAGGCCCTGCGCCAGGCCGGGATTCTGATCCTCGGCTCGGCGTTGATCATCTGGGGATTCGTTTTCACCCTTGGGCTGCAATGCGGAATCGAGGGCGCTTACCTGCTGCGCGCTCAAGGCGCCCCGGCCTACGCGGGCCTCTTCACCGCTCTATGCGACCTCCGCGAGGTGATGCCCTACGCGTTCGGCTACATGCTCTCGGCCAAGGTCGGGACCGGAATAGTCGCCGAGCTCGGCGCGATGCGGATCTCCGACGAGATCGACGCGCTTGAGGTGATGGGTATCCCCCCACTCGTATTCCTTGCCGCGACTCGCCTGCTGGGGGCCTGGATTGCGATCCCCTTCATGTACTTGGTGGGAATTGGGGTCATGTACACCGCCAGCTACTTCGCGGTGGTCGAGCAGATCGCCGACGTCTCATCCGGCGGTTACCTGCTGATCTTTTGGATGTTCCAGGACCCATTCGACCTAATTTTCAGCCTGACCAAGGGAATGTTCATGGCCACCGCCATAGTCCTGGTCGGCTGCTACTACGGCTACACCGCCTCTGGTGGGCCAGTGGGGGTTGGGACCGCAACCGCAAAGTCGATGGTCCTCAACATCGTCTTGGTCCACATCATCGGGATGCTTGGCACCCTGGTCTTCTGGGGGGCCAATCCCAGGCTGCCGATCGGCGGCTGAGTCTTTAGGCGCCGCCGCTGACGAGGATTGCGGCGATAACCCCGATGAGGGCGACGATGATCCCGCTGCCGACGCGGTTAAGCGTCTTCTGAAGCTCACCCATCTCGTGGCGAAGATCGACGATCGCCCCTTCGACGCGGTCGAAGCGCCGATCCACCAGTTCAAACTTCCGGTCCACCTCATCGAAGCGACGGTCCACTTCGGTAAAGCGACGGGCCACCTCGTCGAAGCGTCTATCGATCCCGTCGAACCGCTCCTCTAGCCGATCGTCTGTCCAAGCCATTCGCTCCATGATGCCAGGATAAAGAGATGGATGTAACCATTTGTCTGCATTGGTAATTCTTGTGAATCAAGTGAGCGGCATTGCTGTGTCGTCCTCGAAATCGAGGCGCTAAGCTCGGTTGGTCGATGGCCTTACTGAGCGATGCGGAGATCGAGGAGTTGCTCGGCGGGTTGCCCGAATGGGCGCGCGCGGGGGATGCGATCCGCAGGACGTTCGAGTGCGGTGACTTTGTCGGCTCGGTGAACTTCGTCTCCGACCTGGTCGAGCCGGCGGAGTCGATGGGCCACCACCCCGACCTGGAGATCTCCTGGGACAAGGTCACGGTGACGATCTCCACCCACTCGGAGGGCGGCCTGACCAAGGCCGACTTCGAGCTGGCAGCGGAAATCGACGCCCGATATCCGAACGACTGAGAATCGACGACCGGCTCTCGATCCCGCTCGGCGAGGTCGAGTTGCGGGCCAGCCGCTCGTCCGGCCCGGGGGGCCAGCACGCGAACGTGACCGCATCGCGGGTGGAAGCGGTGTTCGACGTCGAGGCCTCCGCCGCGCTCGATGAGGCGCAACGAACGCGGCTGCTGGAGAAAGTCGGGCCGGTCGTCACCGCGGTGGCCCAGGACGCCCGCAGCCAGTCACGGAACCGGGAGCTGGCGCTCGAACGGTTGGCCCAGAAGCTCGCCGCCGGCCTGCGCGTCCCACGCCGCCGCCGGCCCACCAAGCCAACCCGTGCCGCCCGCGAGCGCCGCCTCAAAGAAAAGCGCCAAGCCTCCCAGCGCAAGCAGACCCGCCGCCGTCCTGCCTCAGAGGACAGCTAGTCCTCGACTAGGGCTGCCTCGACCTGCTCATCGGTCAGATCAGCGTTCTTTCGATCAAGCTCGCGCAGCTCGGCCCCCAAGTCGTAGTTGCCACGCAATGAGGAGAGCAGCGCGCCCTGGGGGATGCGGTAGGAGCCGCCGCCCGGCAGCTTTAGATAGGGGATCGACTCTGCCTCAATCCAGCGTCGGATCGTCCGTTCATTGACGTTCAGCAGCTTCGCTGCTTCGCTGACCGTCAGTAGCTGTGGTCTGGCTGCTGTGGTGGTCATGATGGCCTTCCGTGGTCGGAAAGTACCTGTTGGAGGACAATATAGGGCAAAACGGACATATCGTCAAAAAGGGGACAAATCTATATGGGCGCGGCTGGGCTCGAACCAGCGACCTCTCGCGTGTGAGGCGAGCGCTCTCCCACTGAGCTACGCGCCCTGGGCTTCGATCATACGACGGGGCGTGGCCCGGGTGCGTTGGGTGGCGTAGTCAATTTCGGGTAGGTCTGAGACCGGTCATTCGTCCGGGTTTCTGTACCAATCGGAGGGGCAGGGTATGACGGGTATTCCCGGCTGCCGGAAAATCGTCCCGCCGGCACTGGGGAGATGTGCTCGGGCCGTCCACGAGCAGGAGCTACGCGGTGGCCTGCTCTCCCGTGGGGAGTGGGCCACCGGGCGGCCCGGTTTCGCCTTCCCGCACGGCTCGTCTCTGCAGGGCCGCGCCGACGAAGGGGAAGATCAACGTCGAGAGCATCGCGGCGCCGACCAGGCCGGCCGCGGTCGAGCCTTTCATGTGGCCGCCTTCGGTCGCCAGGGTCGTGATCGCGACGACCAACGGCAGCTCGGTCGCCGAGTAGAAGGCAAGGGCCATGCGCTGGCGGGCCTGCAGTACGTGCCGGTAGAGCAGCAGCGCCGGCGTCCCTCGCACCACCAGGAAGAGGCCGACGAACATCGCGAGCTTCAGCAGCGCTTCGGCCGAGCCCAGCGCGCCGAGGTCGAACTCGATTCCGCTGGTGACGAAGAAGAAGGGGACGAAGAAGCCGAAGCCGATCGCGGTCAGCTTCGACTCGAAGACGGCCAGCTCGCGGCCCTTGAGGGCAAGCCGGGTGATCATCCCGGCGACGAAGCCGCCGAGCAGGACGTCGAGGCCGAGCGAGCCGGCGAGGAGGACGAGGCCGAAGACCAGCACCACAGTGACCCGAACCGCGAGCTGGCTGCTCGTCTCGAGGGTCCGCTCCAAGGCGGACCAGCCGCGCCAGGCGAGCCGCACCGAAGCCAGGGCCAGCGCGAGGGCCAGCGCGACAAAGCCGACCAGGATCGCCGCCTCGTGCAGGGGCTGTTTGGTGGAGAGCACCAGGGTGACGAGGAGGATCGGGCCGAACTCCCCGGCGCCGCCGGCGGCCAGCAGGTAGGTGCCGAAGCGGGTTTTCAACTCGCCGCTGTCGCGCAGGATCGGGATCAGGGTCCCGATCGCGGTGGTCGCCATTGCCGAGCCGGTGAAGAGGAAGGAGAGCACGATGCCGGCTGCCGCCAGCGCCCCACCGATCGCGTAGGCGAGGGTGACCGAGAGCAGCCAGCCGAGCAGGCCGAGCTTCAGCGGTGCGCCCTTGATCCGCTCGAAGTCGATCTCGTAGCCGGCGAAGAAGAAGAGCATCCCCAGCCCGAGGTTGGAGAAGAAGTCGATGAAGTCGTCGGTCTTGGCGAGGTCGAGGACCTCGGGGCCGACGACGATCCCGAGCAGCAGCTCGACCACGACCACTGGCGGCGCGAATTGGCGCGGTACAACCGCCACCGTGATCGCCGCGAGGGCGGCGATTACGACGATCACGAAGAACGACTCGGTGTCGACCGTAATCAAGAGCCGCTCGATCCTATGGTCGGAACGGTAGGATCACCAGCGGACCGTGCTAGGCGGGGAATCAGCGGTGCCCTGTAACCCGCAATCCGCTCTAGCGGGGCCGAATCCCGTTCTGAGGGGCTGGCCGTCGGGGTCAGTGCGCCGCGGGCGGTGTTGACGGCCGGGTCCTGCGCGACGTGGGCACGTGAATCAGGTCAGGTCCGGAAGGAAGCAGCCTTAAGCGGATGCCGCGGGTGCCGTAGGAGAGCCCGGCCCGAGCCAAATGCGGCGGACACGCTCGGGGGCCTCGCTTCGAAGGCGGGTGCACGGTCCATTTAGTGCCATCTCAGAGTGAGACGGCCGGGAAGCCGGCCCTATCAACATGGGACTAGTCGATCAACCGCTTTTTCATGCGGCTGACGGCGACGCGCCACATCGCGAAGGCGAAGGCGACGAGGAAGGCAAAGCGGGCGATGTCGACCGTCTCGAAGCCGAAGGCGCTGCCGCGAACGAGTTCCACCAGCTGGTGCAGCGGGTTGACCTGCGCCGCCACCTGGAAACCCTCGGGCAGGCCGTCGATCGGGAAGAAGGTGCCGGCGACGAGGAAGAGCGGGGTGATGAAGAGCGCCGTCACGTAGTTGAACTGGTCGATCTTGGCGACCGTGGCCGCCATCGCGACCCCGAAGCCGGCGAAGCCGAGCGCGGTGAAGAAGCAGAAGATCGGCACGAGCAGCATGCCCGGGGCGGGGTTGAGGCCGAAGGCGATGGTTACGAGCAGCGGAACGCAGCCGTAGATGCCCGAGCGGATCGCGATCCAGAGCATCTCGGCGCTGACCAGCTCCTCGACGTCGACCGGCGCGGCGAGGATCGCTTCGTAGGTGTTCTGGAAGCGATGCTTGACGAAGGTGCCGAACATCGCCGGCAGGGCGCTGGAGAAGATCACCGCCGTCGCCACCATCCCGGTGCCGACGAACTGGATGTAGTCGACGCCGTCGACTTCGTCGACCAGGGTCGCGCCGAGGCCGAGCCCGAAGGCGAGCAGGTAGACGATCGGTTCGAGCACGCTGGAGAAGGTCGTCCCCTTCCAGTAGGTGCGGAAGTTGGCGACCTCGCGGCTCATCACGCCCCTGATCGCCGCCGGTTCGAGCCGGCGCATCGTCTTTGTCGTCGCGGTCGCCGCCTCCACGCTTACTCAGCCTCCTCGCCGGTCAGCAGCACGAACACGTCCTCGAGCGTCGCGGCGCGGATGACCGCCTCGCTGGGAATCTCGCCGTTGCCGGCCCGCTCGGAGCCGACGATCGCCACCGCCGGGCCGGCCGGGCGCACCATCAGGCCCTGGGCCTCGGCGCTTGCCCGCACCTCGACGAGGCGCTCGGGCGGCCCGTAGACCTCCGCCGTCTGCTCCCCGGCGTGCTCGTCGATCAGCTTCGCCGGATGGCCGCGGGCGATGATCTTCCCCTTCGCCATCACCGCGACCTCGTCGGCGAGCCGCTCGGCCTCCTCGATGTAGTGGGTCGACATCAGGATCGTGGTGCCGCGGGATTTGAGCTCCCCGATCAACGTCCAGAGCTCGGTGCGGATCTGCGGGTCGAGGCCGACGGTGGGCTCGTCGAGCAGGACCAGCCGCGGCTCGTGGACGAGCCCGCGGGCCAGCAGCAGGCGGCGGCGCATGCCGCCGGAGAGCTCGTCGACGGCGTCGCGTCGGCGGTCCCGCAGGCGGGCCAGGTCGAGGGCCCGGTCGACTGCGGCGCCGACGTCCTTGACCCGGTAGAGGCGGGCGTAGACGGCGAGGTTGTCCTCGACCGTGACGTCGACGTCGAGGTTGTCGAGCTGGGGGACGACGCCCATCTCGGCGCGGGCTGCCTTGGAGTCGCCGGGAAGCTCGTGGCCGAGCGCCCGCAGTTCACCCGCGTCGGGGAGCGCCTGCCCGGTCAGCAGCCGCATCGTTGTCGACTTGCCCGCGCCGTTGGGGCCGAGCAGGCCAAGGCAGATGCCCTCGGGCACGTCGAGGTCGAGCCCGTCCACAGCCGTGATTGAGCCGAATCGCTTCACGACTCCCCGAAGTTCGATTGCCGCCATTGCCGCGGATGCTTGCATGGCGGGCTCCTCGGCAGCGGGCGGGTGAGAGACTGCCGCCGTGCTGGACGAGCGGTGGATCAAAGCGCTGCACGTGGAGACGATGCGGGAGGCGGAACTCGACGCCGAGCACGAGCCCCACGTCCTCTTCCAGGCCTCGACGATCGGCGCCTTGCTCGAGGGGGCTTATGACGGCGACCTCAGCTTCGCTGAGCTGGCCGAGCATGGCGACCTCGGGCTCGGAACGCTGAACGGGCTGGACGGGGAGATGATCGCGATCGACGGCCGCTTCTACCGCGCCGACGTCGACGGGGTGGTGGGCGAGGTGGATGGGACGACGAAGACCCCCTTCGCCGTGGTGGCCCATTTCGAGCCGTCGATCGATTCCAGGATCGAGGGCCCGCTCGAGCACGATGGGTTATTGGCCCGCCTCGACGAGCTGATTCCCGACGGCGCCGCCTCGTGCGCGATCCGCCTCGACGGACACTTCGATCGGGTCCGCGCCCGCTCGGTGCCGCGCCAGAAGCCGCCCTATCGCCCACTGACCGAGGTGGTCGGCGAGCAGCACGTCTTCGAGCTGACCGACATCAGCGGGACGATGCTCGGCTTCCGCTTCCCCGACTACGTCGAGGGCATCGAGGTGAGTGGCTACCACCTCCACTTCATCAGCGCCGACCGCTCCCGCGGTGGGCATGTACTCGACTCCCGTACCGGTGACCTGCGCGTCCGCCTCGACCCCTCAAGCGAGCTCCACATCGAGCTGCCGCCCAAAGTCGACCTCGGAGACGCCGACATCGCCGCCTCAACCCACGCGGCCATCGACCGGGTAGAGCGCGGCTAGCCGATCAGCAGCGGCGGAAGAGGACCCAGGAGTCATTGGCCGCGACGCGGCGGAAGCCGGACGGGACGGGGGTCTTCAGCCTCGACGGGTCGTTGGGGTCGAGGATGAAGTTGTGGATGACGAACTCGCTGGCCGGGTCGAGGAAGTAGCCGCGATCGGGCTGGCGCTGCTCGGAGGAGCTGACGATCTGGCTCGGCCTGACGTCAAGCAGGAAGGCGAGGCGCGGCGCGGCGCGGTGGTTGGGCACTGAGATCGGGACGCAGAGTGGCTCGAAGGCATCGGAGTCGGCGAGCGCCGTCAGGTCGGACTCGATCTCGCTCTGGTTGGTGAGGTCGGTGTCGACCGCGTGCAGCAGGTCGTACTGGTTCGGAGCCCAGATCACGAACATCGCCGCGACAAAGGCGGCGAAGACCTGCCAGCGCCGCCGCCAGCGGTGATCGCGATCGAGCAGCCGCCAGCCGAGCAGGGCGAGCGCGGTGAAGATCGCCAGCACCGCCGCGGCGAGCATTGTGTAGCGGGGGATGATCGCGAGCCCGGCGCAGGCGAGTACGGCAAAGGCGCCGAGCGCCAGCACCGCCGCGGCGGTGCTGATCGTGCTGCGCCGGCGCAGGAAAGCGAGCCCGAGGACGATGCCGCCCGCGGCGCCAACCATCCCCGGCCACTGGAGCAACTCGCCGAGGGCTCGCGGGCCATAGAGGACGAGGTCGACCGGGCCGGTGTGGCGGTTGAGCGTGTCCACCGTTTCGCGGGTGCCGGTAAACGAGTAGGTAGGGCTGCCAGCGGTGATCCAGTCGAAAATCGCCCATCCGAGCGGCGCCGCCAGCGCCAGCGCTGTCAGACCGACCATCTCCCGTGAAGAACGCCCCCCGCGCCAGTTCAGTCCCCACCCACGAATCTGCGGTTTCCCGCGCATAGCACGGGTAGCTGCAGATTCGTGCGCCACTGGCCGGGTCTCGCTCTGTCGCAGGGTGAGCGTGAGGTAGGCGAGGTAGGCGGCGGAGAAGAGCCAGGCCTCGGGGCGCAGGAGG
This sequence comes from Solirubrobacterales bacterium, assembly GCA_040901495.1. GTDB lineage: Bacteria > Actinomycetota > Thermoleophilia > Solirubrobacterales > 70-9 > VRUE01. The sequence goes on along the minus strand of JBBDYO010000075.1, from coordinate 4,769 downwards.
CCGGCCAGGACGAGCAGGGCGAGGACGGGCCAGCCGGCGCGCGGCCGCTTCGTCTCGAGCACCAGGGCGCCGAGGACGAGGACGATGTAGGGAAGGTCGATGTAGGCGCGCAGCCCGTTGGAGAGGTAGGGAGCGCGGGTGAGGACGATCAGCGCCGCGACCGCCCCGATCGGCCGGTCGAACCAGAGCGAGCCGAGCCGGTAGACGAGGTAGCCGACCAGGCCCAGCGAGACGTAGGCGATCACCATCGTCAGGTCGATCGCGCCATCGCCCAGCGGGGAGGCCACGAGGCCGAACAGTTCGTAGAGCGGGTGCGGGGTGGGGGGCAGGGCGGCGCCTCGGTCGGGGCTCAGCCCTTCGGCCAGTTCCCTGCCCCACAGCAGGCTGTAGATCGTGTCGTAGTTGGGGAAGCCGGTCGGGAAGAGCAGCAGCAGGAGCGCCGCGACGGCGGCGATCCAGGCGGTGGACGTCAGCCAGCTGCGAGCCCCGGATGGCATCGGCGCAACCTACAGGCGAGCGCCGCCGAACCGGCCCGGAGGGCGCGGTGGCCGCAGATACACTGGCTGTGGTGCCTGCGAACAGCGAGTCAACCTCCCTTTACCGCCGCCATCGGCCCGGCTCCTTCGAGGAGGTGGTCGGCCAGCCGCACGTGGTGAGGACCCTGCGCAACGCGGTCGAGCAGGGCAAGGTTCACCACGCCTACCTGTTCGTCGGCTCGCGTGGCACCGGCAAGACCTCGATGGCGAAGATCCTCGCCCGCTCGCTCAACTGCGAACGGGGCGGGCCGACCGTCACACCGTGCGGCGAGTGCGACTCCTGCGTGACGATCGCCGCCGGGACCTCGATCGACGTGATCGAGATGGACGCCGCCTCCAACCGCTCGGTCGACGACGTCCGCGACCTGCGCGAGCGGGTCGCCTACGCGCCGGCCGGCGGCCACTGGAAGGTCTACATCCTCGACGAGGCCCACATGCTGACCAAAGAGGCCTGGAACGCCTTCTTGAAGACGCTCGAGGAGCCGCCCCCGAACACCGTCTTCGTCCTCGCCACCACCGAGTCGCACAAGGTGATGGCGACGATTGCCGACCGCTGCCAGCGCTTCGACTTCCAGCGCCCCTCGCTCGAGCAGATCTCCGAGGTCCTTCAGCGGGTCGCTGTTGCGGAGGGGCTCGAGGTCGACGAGGGCGCGGTGGCGATGATTGCCCGCTCCGCCTCCGGCAGCTTCCGCGACGCGCTCGGGACGCTCGACCAGCTGGTCGCCTTCGGCGGCAAGCATGTCAGCCTCGAAGCCGTGCTCGAGCTGCTCGGCGCCGTTGACGCGGAGCTGCTGTTCGGGGCCGTCGACGCGATCGTCGCCGAAGACCCAAAGGCGGTCCTGCTCGAGGTCGAGAAGATGGCCCGCTCGGGTCGCGACCCGAGCCAGTTCGCCCGCGACCTGCTCGCCCACCTGCGGCACTTGCTCGTGACGCAGACGGTCGGCGACGTGCCCAACACCTTTGTGGTCACCGCGACCGACGGCGACCGGCTCGCGGCCCAAGCCAATGCCGTCGGCGCCGCGACGCTGGTCCGGACGATCGACGAGCTGGCCGCGGCGCTGACCGCGGTGCGCGAGGGCGACGACGCTCGGATGGCGGTTGAGATTGCCCTGCTCAAAGCAGCGCGTCCGGACCTCGACCCTTCGACGGAGGGCCTGCTGCGCCGGATCGAGCGACTCGAGCAGGGGAGAGCCGGAGCCCCTCCGCCCGCGGGTCCTGTCGTGGGGGGGGGGGGGGACTCCTCGTCCTCGCAGGCTGCGGGCGAGGAACCCAGCCCCACGCCACCCACGGGAGGGGTCGCTCCGGACAACTCTGCTGAGCCGCCGCCAACCGCGGCAGATTCCTCGCCGGAGGGGGCGGAGGCCGCTGAGCCTCCGAAGCTTGCGGCTGAAGAGACACCCGATCTTTCAGCTGAAGAAGCTGACGCTCCTGCCGGGGGTGGCGCTGGGGGAGGGGGGTCGAGGACGACCCCGCCCGCAGCGCCCCCCTCCCCCAGTGACAGGACCCCCGGGCCAGGAGGGCCCGCCTCCTTCGACCTGGAGGAGATTGGGCGGGTCTGGCCGGCGGTGCTGGACAACCTGCGGCAGACGGCGCCGGCGCTGGCGGCGATCTTCGAGGGGGCGAGGCCGATCGGGTTGGACGAGGATGGGCTGAGGATCGGGTTCCCGGCCGACTCGACCTTCAACAAACGCAAGGCGGAGGCGCCCGACAAGCGGGAGCAGGTCGCCGACGCACTCGAGGCGGTGCTGGGGACACGGATTCGACCGGTGTACGAGACCCTCGACGGAGAGGGTGGCTCGGGAGACCCCGGCGTCCCCCAGAAGATGGACACCGAGGCGCTGGTGGAGCGGATCAAGAGCGAGTTCGACGCGGAGGAGGTCAGCTAGTGGCAAGGGGAGGACCGGGGGGCTTCGACATGAACGCCCTGATGAAGCAGGCGCAGAAGATGCAGCAGGAGGCGATGCAGGCGCAGGAGCAGCTCAAAAACGAGGTGGTCGAGGCCAGCGCCGGTGGCGGCATGGTCAAGGTGAAGATGGGAGGCGACATGACCCTGCGTGAGATCGTCATCGACCCCGAGGCCGTCGACCCCGAGGAGGCGGAGCTGCTTGCCGACATGGTGCAGGCGGCGGTCAACGAGGCCCTCCGCGCCGCCCAGGAGCTGGCCGCCTCGAAAATGGGCGGGATCGCCGGTGACCTTGGTGGCCTCGGCGGCTTGCCGGGGGGATGAGCGCCGCCCTAGACTCGGCGGCGGAGACCGGGAACCGCACGGTGAAGAGCGGATGCAGCCCACGATGGGAGGATCGATGTACGACTACGTGATTGCCGGCGCCGGCTCGGCCGGCTGTGTCCTTGCGGCGCGGCTGTCCGAGGACCCCGACGTCAGCGTGCTGCTGCTCGAGTCCGGCCCACCCGACGTCAACGAGAACATCCACGTCCCGCTCGGGTACCTCAAGCTCGCCGGCACCGAAGTCGACTGGGGCTACAGCTCGGCGCCGGAGCCGAACTGCAACGGGCGCCGGATCACTCTGCCACGCGGCAGGGTGCTCGGTGGCTCCTCGTCGATCAACGCGATGGTCTACATCCGCGGCAACCGCCGCGACTACGACGACTGGGGCGTGACGGGCTGGGCCTGGGACGACCTCTTTCCCTACTTCCTCAAAGCCGAGGACAACGAGCGCGGCGCGTCCGAGTGGCACGGGGTCGGTGGGCCGCTGCCCGTTTCCGATCAGCGCTCGGGCAACAAGATCACCCCCGCCTTCGTCGAGGCCGGAGTCGAAGCCGGCCTGGCGCGGAACGACGACTTCAACGGCGCTGAGCAGGACGGCGTCGGGATGTACCAGGTGACCCAGCGAGGCGGGATGCGCGCCAGCGCGTCCGTCGCCTACCTGCACCCGGCGATGGAGCGCCCGAACCTGACCGTGATGCCCTACATGCACGTCAACCGGGTCCTGTTCGACGGCACCCGCGCGGTGGGGGTCGAGGCGAGCCAGCTCGGCCAGGCGCAAGAGCTGCGCGCCGAGCGCGAGGTGATCCTCTGCGGCGGCGCCTACAACTCCCCCCAGCTGCTGATGCTGTCCGGGGTCGGCCCGGCGGAGCACCTGACGATGCGCGAAGTCGAGGTTCTGCTCGACCAGCCGGCGGTGGGCGAGAACCTCAGCGACCACACCTCCACCTACAACGTCTGGACCACTCCCGAGCCGGAGAGCCTGCTGCTGGCGCTGGAGCCGGCGGCGCTGGAGGAGTTCATGGCGACGCAGACCGGCCCGTTCGCCTCCAACCTGGCCGAGTCCGGCGGGTTCGCCCGCGTCGGCGACGGCGTTGAGGCGCCGGATGTCCAGATCCACGTCGCGCCAATCCAGATCGTCGACGAGGGCACGAAGGACCCCGAAGCGCACGGCATCTGGGTCTCCCCTTGCCTGCTCACCCCGGCGAGCCGCGGCTCGGTGCGGCTTGCCTCGAAAGACCCGACGGCGAAGCCGGTCATCCGCAACGCCTTCTACGAGGACGAGTCGGACATGGCGCGCATGGTCGACGCGCTGCGGCTGGTCGAGGAGATCTGCGCCCAGCCGGCCCTCCAGCCCTACTGCGCCGAGCGTTTCACCGCGCCGGACGGCGATTCCGACGACGCCCTGCGAGCACACGCCGCCGCGACGACCTATGAGATCTACCACCCGGTCGGGACCTGCGCGATCGGCTCGGTGGTCGACGCCGACCTGCGGGTGAACGGACTCGAAGCGCTGCGGGTCGTCGACGCCTCGGTGATGCCGACGGTCCCGCGCGGCAACACCAACGCGCCGACGATCGCGATCGCCGAGCGCGCCGCCGACCTGATCCGCGGCAACCTGGGTGAGAGCACCGCCGCCGACCGGAGCGAGGTTGCAGCCGGCGACGGGGCCGCTAGGTGAGCGTCGAGGGGCCGGCGCCACTCGCCCGCCTGGTCGCCGAGCTGTCGCGACTGCCGGGGATTGGCCAGCGGACCGCGCAGCGCCTCGCGTTCCACATCCTCCGCGCCCCCGAGGAGGAGACGACGGCGCTCGCCACGGCAATCGGCGAGGTGCAGGAAAAGGTCGGCCTCTGCGAGCGGTGCTTCAACCTTTCCGAGGGCCCTCTTTGCCGGATCTGCACTGACCACGGTCGGGACCAGACGACGATCTGCGTCCTCGAGGAACCCGCCGACGTGATCCCGATCGAGCGCACCCACGAGTACCGCGGCCTCTACCACGTGCTCGGCGG
>JBBDYO010000074.1:52203-71881 GCA_040901495.1 Solirubrobacterales bacterium | reverse complement strand
CCGCCGCCGGTCAAGCGGCTCGCCGAGAGCTACATGTACGACCCGACGACGATCAGCATCACCCCGAAAACCCTGACCGTCGACGCAATTGCCCAGGCTTTCCTCGAGGTTCCCGCCAAAGACAAGGCGGCGCGACTGGTCGCGCTGCTGAAGACCGAGGAGCCCGAGCAGGCGATCATCTTCTGCCGCACCAAAATCGGCGCCTCTCGCCTTGAGAAGACCCTCAAGGACAAAGGCCTCAACGTGAAAGCTCTGCACGGCGACATGAGCCAGGGCTCGCGGGACGGCGTGATGATCGCCTTCAAGGACCACCGCGTGAAGCTGCTCGTCGCCACCGATATTGCCGCGCGCGGGCTCGACATCGAGCACGTTACCCACGTCATCAACTACGACGTCCCGGCTTCCTCAGAGGTCTACGTGCACCGGATCGGCCGCACCGGGCGGGTGGGTCGCACCGGGAGGGCGATCACCCTGGTCACGCCGGCCCAGCGCGAGGAGATCGACCGCATTGAGCGCGACGTGAAGACCTCGATCGGGCAGTGGGAGAGCCCCGAGGAGCGCATCGAGCACGCGCCACGGCCGCGGCGCAGAGAGCGCCGTCCCGATCGCGAGGGCCAAAAGGAAACAGCCGTCGCCGAGAACGGCGCGGCGACAACCGAGGAGGAGGAGGCGCCGGCGCCGGCTGGCGACACCGTGAAGCTCTTCGTCAACCGCGGGGAGGGGAGCGGGATCGACGAGGACGACCTCCGCTGGGCACTGCGCGAGGGCGCGGTACTGCCCGAGGAGGCCATCCACGGCATCAACGTCCTGCACCGCTTCTCCTTCGTGGAAGTGGCCTCCGACCAAGCTGACCGCACGGTCGAGTTCCTCGACGGCACCAAGCTGAAGGGCAAAGAGATCCGCCTCGAGATCGCCAAGTCTTAGAGCTTCGCCGCCCGACCGGCTCTTCGGCGGAGCAACCCTTGCGGCTTGGGGGCGAGATGGGGTGGGGCTTCGACTGACACTCCAGAGCCGCCTCCCGGCGGCTCGTCAGGCGAGGCCCCACCCCATCTCGCCTACGAAGCAGTTAGCTCGGTTATCTTGGCGAAGAGCTGGTCGAAATCGATTGGCTTGGTGATGTAGCCGCTGACCGCGATGTCGTTTGGCGAGCCGGTGTCCAACTCGCCTTGGTGCGCGCTGACGATCAGGGCCGGGGTGTCGACTCCCTCTCCCCGCAGCTCGCGGAGCGCGTCGATCCCTGACTTGCGCGGCATCATCGCGTCCAGCAGGAGCACGTCGGGCCTGCGGCTGGGGTCGCCGTGCAGCGAGTCCACGACCTCCTGGCCGTCCGCTGCCGTCTCCACCTCATAGCCCTCCATCTCCAGCCGCGTGCGCAGCAACAGCAGGATCGTCTCGGAGTCGTCCGCGACAAGGACCCTTGTCATTGCTTCTCCACTCCGCCCGCATCCGCGGCGGTCAGCGCTGGGGTGGCGAGGGCAGGCAGGCGCATCTTGAACGCGGAGCCGTCGCCGGGGATCGACTCGGCGGCAATCGTGCCGCCGTGGAGCGCAACGAGGGATTTTGCGACCGCCAACCCGAGGCCGGTCCCCCCGACGCGCTGGGTCAGCCCGGCATCGCCGCGCGTGAAGCGGTCGAAGACCTGCTCCAGTTGCTCCTCTGGGATTCCGGGTCCGTTGTCGATCACAGCAATCTCCACTTCAGCACCGATGCGGCTGGCTTTCACGCAGATCGTCGCTCCCTCCGGGCAGTACTCATTTGCGTTGGTAAGCAGATTCACCAGTACTTGGCGAATCCGGTCGCGGTCGGCGTTGACACGGGGGAGCCCAGGCTCCACCTCTTCGCTCAGGGCTTGGTCCCGGGCCTCGGTCTGGCTGCGCATCGTCCGCACCGCATCCTCCACCAGAGCACCGACCTCTGTCGGCACCTGTTTGATCGTCAGTCGCCCCGCATTGCTGCGGGCGAGGTCGAGGAGGTCGTTGAGGAGGCGGACCAGGTGGCGGGTGCTGTCGAGGATGATCTCGACCGTTTCGGCCTGCTTGGGGCCGAGCTTTTCGCGCTCCAGCATCAGCAGCTCGGCGAATCCCTGAACGGAGGTGAGCGGGCTGCGCAGCTCGTGCGAGGCGGTCAGGACGAACTCGTCTTTCAGCTGTTCGAGGCGGTCGCGTTCTCCGGCCCGGCGCTGCAGCTCCTCGGCCATTTCGTTGAAGGCGGTTCCGAGCGCCGCCGTCTCGGCCAGGCCGCCGACCTTGACCCTGGCCCTCAAGTCGCCGCTGGCTAGCTGCCCCGATGCCTCCACGAGCTCCTCCAGGGGACGGCGCATCGAGGAGATCAACCCGCTGAACAGCAGCGCGGCGCCGGTCAGGCCGGCGATCAACCCCACCCCGACGAGCAGGGCGGTGTCGCGGGTCTTGTCGTCGATCTCATCGCGAAGCACCTGCCGCTTTTGCGACTCGTTGATGATCGTCGCCTGGGCGGCGCGCGGCCTTTCGTCACGCGCCAGCCGGTCGCGAGCCGCTATCTCCACCTGGTAGGACCTCGCTGTTGCGTCCTCGAAGTCCTGGCGCTGCTGCAGGAATCGGGCGACCCCGATCACCGCGAGGCCTGTCAGCACCGCAAAGGCGATCGCGAAGCCGATCATGAGCCTGTTGGCGACCGATGGGCTCAACCGGAAGCGTGGTCGTGAATATGCTTGCGCAGCTATGGGCGACGAGGCTACAGACACGGCCGACGGCATCGCTGATGCGCCGGAGGGGATCGATCGGGACGGCGTCGAGTCTTGGTTCGCCGATCGCGTTCCGGGGGTCGAGCTGCCGCTCGCCTTCGAGCGAATCTCCGGAGGCCACTCGAACCTGACGTATGGGGTGCGGGACTCGGGCGGCAGGCGCTGGGCCCTGCGCCGCCCGCCGCTGGGAAAGCGCCTGGGGTCGGCCCACGACATGGGGCGGGAGCACAAGGTCGTCTCGGCGCTCGGGCCAACCGAGGTTCCCGTGGCGCCGATCGTCGGCCTCTGCGAGGACGAGAGCGTCAACGGCGCGCCCTTCTACGTGATGGAGTTCGTCGAGGGCCCGATCCTTCGCGGGCTAGCCGAGGCCGATGCCTTCCCCGACGAAGCCGACCGGCAGGCGATCGGCGAGCGCGTGGCCGACACCCTGGTGGAGATCCACGCGATCGATCCGGACGCGGTCGGGCTCGGCGACCTCGGCCGCAAGGAGGACTACGTCGCTCGCCAGCTGCACCGCTGGCAGGGGCAGTGGGAGAAGTCGAAGACCCGTGAGATCGATGCGATCGATCAGGTGCACGAGCGCCTCGCGGCACGCATTCCCGAGCAGGGCCCGGCGACGATCGTTCACGGCGACTACCGGCTCGACAACATGATCCTGACGCCGGGCGGCGAGGTGGCGGCGGTCGTCGATTGGGAGCTATGCACGCTTGGCGACCCGCTTGCCGACGTCGGCCTGCTGATGGTCTACTGGCCGGACTCGGGCGACGACATGATCGCTCTGGGCCAGCCGGCCAACCTGGCACCGGGATTCCCCAGCCGCGACGAGCTGAAGGCGCGCTACGCCGAGCGCTCCGGCCGCGATCTGTCGCAACTCGATTTCTACGTCGCCCTCGGCTACTGGAAGCTCGCGATCATTCTCGAGGGCGTCTACGCTCGCTACGCGGCGGGTCAGTACGGCAAGGTCAACGAGGGGATCGAACAGTTCGCCCAGGTCGTCGAGCGCCTTGCCGAAGCCGCCGACGAAGCCGAGCGCCGCAGTGGCTAGACGGGCTGTCCAGCCTCTTTCCCTCTAGGCAAGGCTCTGAGCTTGCTCAGATCGGACGGCGGGCGTGCTTGGGCTCCAGTTCGCCGGCCGCCTCGGCCTCGGCGCGCTTCGCCCAGCGGTTCAGCTCGCGGCGGGCGAGGACCATTTTGTGGACCTCGTCGGGGCCGTCAGCGAGCCGCAGCATGCGGCTGAAGCGCCACAGCGCGGCGAGCGGGGTGTCGTCGGTCATCCCGAGTGAGCCGTGGATCTGGATCGCCCGGTCGAGGACGTCCATCACGATGTTGGCGGCGATGACCTTGATCGCCGAGATCGACTGGCGGGCGGCGCGCTTGCCCTCTGTGTCCATCTTCCAAGCCGCGTAGAGGGTGAGCAGGCGCGCCTGGTCGATCTCCATCCGCGAGGCGGCAATCGACTCCTGGACAAACTGCTTCTCGGCGAGCGGTCCGCCGAACGCTTCCCTTTCGTTGGCGCGGTGGCACATCATCTCCAGCGCCCGCTCCGCGGTGCCGATCGCCCGCATGCAGTGGTGGATGCGGCCGGGGCCGAGCCGGTCCTGCGCGACGACGAAGCCCATCGCCTGCTCGCCGAGGAGGTTGGCGGCCGGGACGCGGCATTCTTCGTAGCGGATCTCGCAGTGGCCGGGCCCCTTGTCGTGTCCCATCACCGAGATCGGCCGGACCAGGTTGAAGCCCGGTGCGTCGGTCGGCACGCAGATCATCGAGGCGCGGGCGTAGGGATGGGCGTCGGGGTCGGTGACGACCATCGCGATCGCCAGCTCGGCGCCGACCGCGCCCGAGGTGAACCACTTGTGGCCGTCGATCACCCACTCGTCGCCGTCGCGCACGGCCCGCGCTTGAAGCAGGGTCGGGTCCGAGCCTGAGACCTCCGGCTCGGTCATCGAGAAGCAGGAGCGGACCTGCCCTTCCAGCAGCGGCTCCAGCCAGTGCTCCTTCTGCTCGTCGGTGCCGTGCTCGGCGAGGATCTCCATGTTGCCGGTGTCCGGCGCCGAGCAGTTGAACGCCATCGGCGCCGCCGCCGGGCTGCGCCCCATCTCCTCGCAGAGCAGCCCGTACTCCCAGTTCGTCAGGCCCGGCCCATAGCGCTCGTCGGGCATGAACAGGTTCCACAGCCCCTCCGCCTTCGCTCTCTCGCGGATCTCGACGAGGACCTTCGGATAGGGGACGCCGGGGGCCACCTCGGCGTCGAGCCCCTCCATGATCTCCCGCTCCTGCGGGTAGATGTGCTCGTCCATGAAGTCGAGGATGCGCTCACGCAGGGCCTCGACCTGGGGGCTGGGCTTGAAGTCCATCTGCTGGGGTTCCTCTCCCTTGGGGCCGGTTCGCGCCCGAACGCTAGCGGGCCGGCGCCGCTCAGCGTCGCCGGTAACGGGCGAACAGCTCGCCCTCTTCCTCCAGCAGCCAGGCCAGCTCCAGCTCCGCGACGCCTGGCAGCTCGCCCTCGACCAGGTGGGGGGCGTCCCCGCCGACCAGCTTCGGAGCGATCGTCAGGAACAGGTCGTCGACCAACTCGGCGGCCTGCAGCTCGGCGTGGAGGCGCGGGCCTCCCTCGCAGAGGAGGGCCCGGACGTCGCACTCTTGGCGCAGGTGCCGAAGTGCCGCGGGAAGGTCGACCACACCCTCGTGGCGGACCACCTCCACCGAGGCCGCGGTCTCGGGCGGCTCCACCTCGGAGGCGGTGAAGATCAGCACCCGGCCGCCTTCGGTGAACAGCGGGGCGTCCCAGGGAAGGTCGAGGCGGCCGCTGACGATTGCCATCAGGGGATCGGGATGGAGCCCGGTCCGCTCACGCCGCTCACGCGTCTCCACCTCGGAGGCCAGGCGACCGTAGCGCTCCGCGCGCATCGTTCCCGCCCCGATCATCACCGCGTCGAAGCGCATCCGCAGTCCAGCCAGCATTGCCGTGTCCGCCTCCGACCCGATCTGCCCCGACACCCCCCCGATCGTCGCCCGCCCGTCAACCGTGGTCGCGAAGTTCATCGCCACGAATGGCCGCTCCTCCCATGGCTCCTCCCACGGCCGGTACGACTCAAGCTGCTCCTCGACCGTCGTCAGCCGTGGATCTGGGAGTAGACGCTGCACCTGTTGAGCCTACCCGGGGTACCCCTAACTTGACCATGCATATCAATGTCAATCTCAGGCACCCCCGGGCTGGAGGTACCTCTCGGGTAAGCGTGACTAGGAGTAGTCGTGCCAGCCGGCGAACTCGCGGCCGGCGAACTCCTGGAGGGCGGCGACGTCTGAGCCGAAGCGGCCGCGGATCGTCTCGAAGAGGTCCTCGGGGAGCTCGGGCTTGGGCGCCGGTGGCTTCTCCGGGTCGTGGACGACCTTCTCCACGATCCAGCGCAGCGACTCCGGCAGCCGGTCGAAGTTGCGGTCGAAGGAGCGCAGGCCCGGCAGCTTGATCAGCTTCTCCATCAGCTGGTATTTGTCGCTCTCCTTGGCGCTCGACTTCTCCCACTCGCGGTCGAACTGCTCGGAGGTGAAGCCCTCGTCGACGCCGGCGAAGGCGAAGGCCCTGCGCATCGTCGCCTCGCGTTCTGACTGCAGCTCCTCCTGGGTGACGATCGCGATCTGCTCGCGGTCGAAGAGCTCGAGATAGGGCTGCAGCTGCATCCAGTACTTGGAGCGGTTCATGTAGGAGGTGTCGGGCCGGGAGAGGACGTCGACCATCTCGCCGGTCTCATAGCCGGCGCCAGTCGCGTGGACCCAGTGGGAGAGGATGCGCTTGATCGGGTCGCGCACCATGTAGAGCAGGCGGGCGTCCGGGCAGTGCTCGCGGATCCGCTCGGGGACGCCCTCGAAGCGCGGCAGGTTCGTGTAGTGGGGCGAGGACTCGCCACGCACCTTGAAGCGGTCGTCGAAGCGGCTTGCGTACCAGTCGAGGCCGAGGTCCCAATTCAGCTCCTCGACGAAGAAGTTGAGCTCCTTCGGCTTCGACATCTGGATCTCCGGATGGAGGCCGAGATAGTGGTGGATGCTGGTCGTGCCGCACTTCAGCCCACCGATGATGATCAGGTTCGGCAGCTCCGCGTGACGTTTGCGGCGCCGGCGAAAGCGGCTGCGGCGGTCACCGGTATAACGCTCCCGAGCGCGGCCGCACATCGCTTCATCGGCGGGGTCGGACGGGGCCACGGGGGCGGTTTGGGTCGTCTCGGGGTCTGACACGAGCGGGCTAGTGTAGCTGCGATGCCTGTTGCCGACCTTGCCTCCAGCTTCGAATCCTTCGGGAGGGCCACCGGGGAGTTCTTCTCCCACCTGTCCGCGATTCACTGGGCTTCCTTGGCCGCCGGGCTTGGCCTCCTGGGGGCGATGCAGCTGGCGCGGGCATGGGCGTGGCGCAACGTGCTGCGCGCCGCCTATCCCGGCGTTCGCATCTCCTTCCTGAGGCTCAGCGGCGCCTATCTGGTGGGGGCGGGGATCAACGCGATCGTCCCGGCGCGGGCGGGCGACGTGACGAAAGTCTTCCTCGTCAAGCGCCAGATTCCCAACTCCTCTTACCCGACGGTCACGTCTTCCTTCCTCGTGCAGACCGTGTTCGACACCACCGCCGGAGTCCTCGTCCTCTTCTACGCGGTCACTCAGGGGCTGCTGCCGCGCCCGCCTCGCCTGCCGAAGCTGCCGGCCTTCGAGATCTCGTTCTGGGCCGCCCATCCGGAGGTGCTGGGGATCCTCCTAGCGGTGATCCTCTTGGCGGTGTTGCTGCTGGCGCGGCGTGTACGGAGGTTCTGGGAGAAGGTCAGGCAGGGCGTTGTGATCCTCACCGAGCCGGGCCGCTATCTGCGCCAGGTCGCCGCCTGGCAGGGGGTCGGTTGGCTCTGCCGCTTCGCCGCCTTCTGGCTCTTCCTCGACGCCTTCGGGATCGGCGGCTCGTTCGGCAACGTGATGCTGGTGATGAGCGTGCAGGCGATCTCCAGCGTGATTCCGTTCACGCCCGGTGGGATCGGCGCCCAGCAGGCGCTGCTGGTGGCGACCCTCTCCGGCCCTTCCCGCTCGGCGGTCCTTTCCTACTCGGTGGGGACGCAGATCGCGATGGCGGCCTGGTCGATCGTCCTCGGGTTCGCCGCCGTCCTGCTCGTCTTTCGCACTACCGACTGGCGCGGCCTGATCCGACAAGCGGAGGAAGACGAGGCACGCGAAGGCGGTGAGGCCAAGCCCGCCGCTACCCGCGGAAGCGCCTGATCGCCCGCGGCGAGCTGCGCTGACCCTTGGGCGTCTCGACGTGGCCGTCGAGGTGGAGCTCGTCCTCGAGCTCGTCGAGCGCCTCGCGGATCCTGGAAATCCGCTCCGCGGCGGCCTGGCCGTCCAGCTCGCCGTCGCCCTCCCTCTCGGCGCGGCGACGATTGAGCCGCTCCTCGATTGCCTCCATCGTCCGCACCTCCTCGAGGCTGTTGATCAGGATCGCGATCACCATGTTGATCAGCAGGAACGACGCGATCAGCACGTAGCTGACGAAGAAGATCCACGCCCAGGGGTGGACATCGATCACGGCGCCCATGATTTCCGGCCAGCTCTCGAGGGTGAGGACGACGAACAGCGAGAGCATCGCCTGGCCGATGTCGCTCCAGTGCTCGGGGTCGGAGTCGGCGAAGAGGATCCAGCCGAGCAGGCCGTAGATGTAGATCAGCAGCGAGGTGAGCAGGGCCATGCTGCCGATCGGGGGCAGGCTGGTGACCATGCCGCGGATCAGGAACCGCAGGTCGGGGAAGAGGCTGACCACCCTGACCACCCGCAGCAGCCTCAGCACGCGCAGCGCCGTCGCGTTCTGGCGCAGGCCGGGCACGAACGCGCCGCCGATCACGACGAAGTCGAAGACGTTCCAGCCGTTCTTGAAGTAGTCCTGCGGGCGTCTGCCGTGGGCGGCGATCCGGATCACGATCTCGATGACGAAGATCCCGAGGAAGACGTCGTTGAGCAGGGTGAGCGTGTCGCCGGCGTCGCGCTCGATCGGGTCGTAGGTTTCGAGGCCGAGGATGACGGCGTTGAGCAGGATCACCGCCAGGATGAACAGCTGGAACCAGGCGGAGTCCGCCACCCGTTTGCAGAAGCCCGCCATTGAGGCGGACATAGTTTCACGCCGGGGCCGGCTCGGCCATCTGTATTTCAGCTCGACCAGCCGGGATAGATGCCCCGTACTTGCCACTGCCAGGGAGGGCGCTCTTCCGCCGGGAACTCGTAGTGGTCGCGCCCCGGCAGCGTCTCGAGTGGGACCAGGGCGGGATCGTCGGCCAGCAGGACCTGGGTCCCGCCGGCTGCCTCAACCTCGGCCTGGCCGGCGCGGCGCGATATGCGCTCCCAGCCCAGAGACGGGCGGTAGAGCCAGTAGGTGATGTCGACCCAGCCCGCCGAGTGGCGCCGGTCGTCGATCTGGACGAAGGCTGTAGTGCGCCGGCCGGAGGCGGTCAGGTGGGCGCCGTCGGGCCCCGGCAGCGGGACCGCGCAGCTCTCCCGGCGGCAGCGGCGGAAGTCCACTGGCACCAGGGGCAGACCCGCGGGCCCCGGTCTCGCAACCGGCTGCGGGGCGAGCGCCCGCACCAACCGCGCCAGCGGCCAGCCGTAGGCCGGCACCAGCGGGTGGTGGCGGCAGTCGTCGGGGAGGCGCGGCGCGCAGGCGATCTTCGTGGCGATGCTTCTCGCCAGCCCGCGCCCCGCTTCGATCTCCCCGTCGGCCACCACCGCGGCGAGCACGGCCAGCACCAGCAGGGCGATCAGCATCACCAGGCCCAGGTGCTCGACGCTGGACGCTCCTCGCTCCTGTTCGGCCTGGCGGTCCATAGGTGGAAACTAGGAGGGACGGGCGCCCGTATGGCGCGCTAAAAGCAAAATCTCTGCGCCCACAGGCCAGCGTTTTGCTTACATGTCAGGCATGGAGGGTGGAGGCTTCAACCTGTTTGGCGACCCCGACGAGTTCCGTGCCCGCATGGAGGAGCTCACCGAGCAGATGCAGTCCTCGCAGCGGGTCGCCTGGGCCGACAACGCGATCAAACTGGCGGTTGACATGACCACCGCCTCGCTTGGGCAGCTCCAGCTTTCCGGCAGTCCGGACGAGCAGGCGATGCAGGTTCGCGACGCCATCCGCGTCCTCTTTCCGGAGGCGGTCGCGCTGGTGCGCGAGGCGCGCGAAGGCCTCTCTTAGAGCAGTTCGAAGCGCAGCGAGACGGTCCCGCCGCGCCTCAGTGCGGCCGCGACCAGCTCCAACGGCAGTGCGACCACCATCGCCGGGATCGCCACGATCACGCTGATCAGGGCATCGAGCCAGCGCTGCCAGGGACGCTCCGCCGGCACTGCACCTTCGCCGCGCAGCGCACCCAGCGCGACGTTCCGGCCGAACGTGAAGCCGTTGAGGATCGTCTGCCACATCGCGAGGAGTCCGGCGCCGGGCGCCCAGCGGCTCCTCTTCACGACCTGGTCGCGGCGGGCGACCAGGCGGCGCACGGCCTCGACCGTGAACAGGTAGCGGGCTCCGGGCTCCAGCCCGGCCCACCCGGCCCCGCCGAGCGAGGCCGAGAAGCCCGCCCGGTTGGCAATCGTTGCCCTGTCTTCGGTGCGCAGCCGGTCCAGCTCTCCCAGCGCCTCCTCGGCGTTGCCCGGGCCTCCCACCGCACCGAGGCCGCAGCTCTCGCAGCGGCTCACCGGGCCGCTCAGCCCGGGTCGGGAGTCGATCCAACCGAACAGCGGCTCTCCACAGGCGGGGCAGGGTGGGTTCTCGGGCCCGCCTCCGGCCTCGAGCGGGACGACTGGTGTTTCCCGGCGCATGCTCTGTAGCGTACGCGCCGTGCAGCTCAGCGAGATCATGACCCCGGGGGTCGTCACGACCCCGCCCGAGGAGAGCGCCGTTTCGGTGGCGCGGATGATGCGCGACCACCGGGTGGGATCGGTCGTGATCGTCGACCCCGCCGGCTCCCCGGTGGCGATGGTCACCGACCGCGACCTCGCGGTCCGCATTTTCGCCGAGGGCCTCGACCCAGATGCCGAGGTGGGCGAGCACTCGTCGAGGCCATTGGTCTGCGGCGAGCCGGCGATGGAGCTCGATGAGGCGGCGGCTCGGATGGTTCAGCACCGGGTGCGGCGGCTCCCGGTCGTGGAGGGAGAGAATCTGGTGGGAATCGTCACCCTCGACGACATCGCCGTTCGCACCGGGAACCTCGAGATCGCCCAGAAGATGACCGCCGAGGTCATCGAAGGCGCCCTGCCCCAGTTCTACTTCCGCGAGCGGGGCTAGCCGGGATGCAGCCAAGCAAGGAGGAGTTGCTCGCCCGCGAGGAACGCTGGTCGATACCGGTCGCGCTTGCGACCTTGGCGGGGATTGGCCTCCTGGTCGTTTCCGCGATTGTCGTCAGGTCGGTCAACGGCGACGGCGAAGCCGAGATCCTCCGGGCGGTTCACGAGCACAGCTCCTCGATCACGCTCTCCAGCATCCTCCAGGCCGGTGCGTTCGTGCTGCTGGCCGCCCCGCTGGTCTACCTGTTTCGTGCCGCGCAGGGTCGCAGCAGCCAGGTGCGCGGCCAGCTCATCGGCCTGATCATCGCGGCGCCCCTGTTCCTCTCCGTTGCGGCGGTCCTCAACGCGGCCGCCACCAACGACGCGGCCTCCGAGTTCGTCGCCGGCAAGGCGACCGCCGACCTCACGGTCAAAGAGGCCACGGGGGAATGTCGCTCCGAGCGGAAGGACGACGGCGCCAAGTCCTTCCGCGAGGAGTTCGGCGGGAAAGGGACTGCCGCGGCGTTGCGGCGCTGCGCCAATACGAAGGTCGCGGACGAGAAGGCCACCAACGCGATCGACGAGGCACCGTCCCGCGACCTCGCGACCGGGTTCGCGCTCGGCGGGCGGCTGGGGCTCACGTTTGCGCTCATCTACTGTTGCCTGCACGCGATGCGCGCCGGGTTGCTGACCCGCTTCTGGGGCTCGCTGGGGATGGCCCTCGGCGCTGCCGTGCTTCTGCTCCTAGTCCAGTTCACGCTGATCTGGTTCCTCTACTTCGCGCTGCTCGTCGCCGGCTGGGTGCCCGGCGGCCGCCCGCCGGCCTGGGCCGCGGGGGAAGCAATCCCCTGGCCGAGTCCGGGCGAGAAAGCCGCTGCCAAGCTCGAAGGCGACGGCAAGCCCGAGGACGACGCCGGCAACGAGCCCGAAGAGTCGGACAGCGGCGAACGCCGCAAGCGCAAGCAGCGCGACTAGGAGGGCCCAGCGAAACTCCCGCACACGCCTGGCGGCGGCGGACCGGCGCGACGCAGCGGCGACGCAGCGTCCTCGGTCGGCCAATAGCGCTGCCCATGACTATCCGGTTGGCTCAGGTGTGGGCGTGAGGCCCCTTTCCCGCAGCGCCACGCATTCCGAGGACAGTCGGATTCCTTTTGCCGCCTCCACCGCTGCGCGGTTCTACCCCCCTATAGGGGGTAAAGATCGCGCAGCGGTGCGGCGAGGTGCTCACGTGCGATGTGACGATCGACCCAGTCGCCAGCCTGACGCAACCGGATAGACATGAGCGCTGCTATTCGGGCGCCCTGCGTCCTTGCCCCGCTTGGTCCGGCGCTCGCCAGTCGCGCACCCGGGTTTCCCAGACCCTCTTAGCCGAGTGAGCTGAGGCCGGGCGGCGCCTCGGTGCGGGCGGCCGTCTGAGTGCGCTTGCGCTGGGTGCGGATCTCGCTGAGGATGCGCTCCAGGCGGGGCTCTTGCGAGGTGTCGACGTGGCTCATCGTCGCGGCGACCCCCGGGTGGATCGCGTCGATGCGCTCGTGCATCGCCTGCGCGATTGCCCGGTAGGAGGGGTGGCCCTCGCGGCCGGAACGGAGCTCGATCAGGTGCATCGCCTCCCGCGCGTTCAGGTCGAGCACGTAGCGGATCCGGTAGGCGAGGCAGAGCGCGTAAGGGGCGGCCTCTCCCTGCCCCCGCTCGATCAGCTGCTCGTACGCGGACCTCGAGACCTCGAGTGCCCGCTCGAACTCGTCGCCCACACCGGCTTCGCGAACCTCGTCGGGCACGCCGGCGCCCAGGTCCGGGCCGAGCCTCTGCCACTGGCAGGTGAGCATCCGGTGGCGCTGGATGTCGCGGAAAGCTCCGTAGTCGGAGACGATCTCGAAGCGGTAGCGGAGCGCCTCGAAGCCCCTGCCCGGCCGGTGGCGGCGGTTCTCCCGCTCGCCGACCATCGCGGCGAGCAGCTGCGTGCGCTCCTCGCGGTCGAGCACGTCGACGCGGGCGCCGATCTCCGCCTGCGGGGCGCTCGCCGACTCGAACAGGCAGGCGGCGAGTAGGTCCTCTTCTGTGCCATCGACGTGGACCAGCTCGACCGAGGGCGCATCATCGCCGGCCGCACGCCGATCCAGCCCAAGCCGTGCCACCCAGCTCTCGGTCGCCTCGCGGCGGCGCTCGAGGTAGGAGATCCACTCGCCGCCGCGATCGGGTCGCTCGACCCTGGAGACGAAGCTCGGCATCACCTGCTGCAGCTCGCTCAGGATCATCCCGCCGAAGGCCCTCGCCTCCGGCAGCGGTGAGGCCATCAGCCGCAGCAGCAGTTGCTCGTAGGCCTGGCCGGAGGCGTAGATCCCGACGTGGCTCAGGGTCGCCGCGGGCAGGAGGCCGCGGAGCAGGTCGAGGGCCTTGGCCCTGATCGAGCGTTCCCAAGCCCCCTCGGGCTCGCCCTCTCCACGCGGCCAGCGCTCGGCGGCCCAGGTCTCGACCTGGCGCAGCGAGCGGGAGTAGATCGAGAACAGCTCATCCATCGCGGTCCCGAACTCGGGGCCGAGGTCCTCATCGCGGTAGTAGCGGTAGCCGCCGGCTTCGCCCGGCAGCGGCTTGTCGTAGGGGATGTACCGGGTCGACTGCTCGAGGTAGGCGGCGAGGCGACCGCGCTGCAAGATCTTCGTGAGGACGTTGGAGACCCACTCGCAGGCGATGTGGGCGCCGCCGACCTGGGCGATCGAGTCGTCGCCGTAGCCGAGGAAGACCCGCTCGTACAGCTTCGCCGCCCGGTCTCCCTCCTCCCCGTCGAAAGGCCGCTCGCCCACCGCGATGTCATCCGCGAACTCTTCGAGGAAGAGGCGGCGGACGGTCCCCGAATATCGCGAGTAACGGGCGAAGAGCGCCCCCTTTACCGTCTCCGGCAAGTTGACCAGGGCGAACACGGGGCGGTCGAGATTTGTGAAGTGCGGGGCCAGGAGCTTCCGCTCCTCAGGGCTGAATTCCTCGACCGGGTAATGCACCGATGCATCGTAGCCGCGGCGCTGGCGTCAAAGTCCACGTGAGCAAAGCTCAGCACAGACAATAAGTTGCGGGCGGGAGGTGCACGCTCGCGGCCGACCCTGTTTTTCAGTGTCCCCACGCAAGATTGCCTTGGGTCTAGCGGTTGAGGCCAGTTCCCTATATATATCCCTAGCAATGACGAAAGATGAGCCCAGCCGCAAGCAGCCGGGGATTCCCTCCAATCTGGCGCTGGGTGCCCTGGTTGCGATCGCCGCGGGCATGCTGGCTCCCCTGTGGATCGGTTCTTTCAGCGCCCGGCAGACCCTGATCCTCGTCGCGATCGAGGCGGCTTGCCTGCTCGCCGTCGGCAGCGCCGGGTTTATCTTGGCGCGGCGCCTGCGCGCCCACAACGAGGAGCTTTGGGCCCTCTCCCGTCGCGACGAGCTGACCGGGGTCGGCAACTACCGGGCGCTTCGCGAGCGCCTTGCCGAGGAGATCTCCCGTCACTCGCGCCGGGAGCGCGAGTTCGCGCTGGTCCTCATCGACCTCGACGACTTCAAGCAGGTCAACGAGGAGTTCGGGCACCTCGAAGGCGACAGGCTGCTCGCCGATGTCGGCGCCGCACTGCGTTGTGAGGTGCGCGGCGAAGATCCTGTCTTCCGTCAGGGAGGGGACGAGTTTGCCGTCATCGCGCCCGAGACGAACGGGGAAGAGGCCGAGGAGGTGGCGGCTCGCTTGAGGGCCAGCGTGCGCAACTGCGGGGAGAACGGGCCGCCGGTCTCGGCGGGGACGGGGTTCGCGATCTTCCCCGCCGACGGGCGCAACATCGATGAGCTGTTTCGCCATGCCGACCACGATCTGCTCAGCGCGAAGCGCACCAGCCGCGCCAGGGACGAATACCGGATCGATATTCCCGGAGAGAGCGCCGTCCGGTCCACGAAGCCGGACGACTTCCCCGGCGAGAAGACTTGAGAGAGCGGGGGTGCCGGGACTTGACCATGCAATGCAATGTCAACTGCCGGCACGTCTTTCCCAGCACCCGGCTTTAGGCCGCGGCGCCGGGCGGTGCCGCCATCAGCTCGACGCGGTGGCCCCCCGGCATCGTGACGAAGGCGCGGGGCTCGCCCCACAGCTCCCGATGCCGCTCGGGCTCGTGCCCGCCCTCTTCGAGGGCAGCGAACGTCGCCTCGAAGTCCTCCACCGCGACTGCCGCATGGCCGAGCGCAGGCACCGTCGCCGCCTCGGTGTGGATCAGGTGGATCTGGGTGCCGGCGCGCTCGAGCCAGGTGACGTAGCCGCCCAGCTCCTTCGGTGCCGTGAGCCGCTCGAAGCCGAGGATCTCCCAGCAGGCGACGCAGGCCTCGACCTGCTCAGGCTCCACCTCGATCGAGACATGGTGGAGCACCGACTGGCGGCTAGGGACGCTTCCCGCCGCCGCTGCGCTGCAGGTGGATCTCTTTCTCCACCGTGGCGGTGTTGCCGAGTTGGTCGACGCCCCTGACCCTTACGCGCATGCCGCGCAGCGGCCCGCGGTACCCATCTAGCCGTGGGCCCGAGATGGCGACCTTGCCGCGGTGGGCCCTGGCGATGCGGAAGGAGCCGCTCGCGAGGAAGTCTCCGGTCTGGCCGCTGAAGAGCTTGGCCTTGCCGTGGCAGGGTCCGGATCGCTCCTTCTTCGGGCAGCGTAGCTTCAGCCAGGCGGTCTCACCGTCGAATGAGCCCTCTTGGCCGACCTTCATCTTGGGCGCGATCGCCTCCGCCGTGACCAGCCGCAGCTTGCGCCGCTTGCCGCGACGGGCACCGTTCTTCTGCGCGCCGGCCCGTGAGATCGAGGCGCTCGCCCCACCGTCCGCGCCCATGTCGATCACGTAGATGTCCTGCTTGGTGTCGTTGTCGCCGGGAACCAGCTCTTCATAGGTCGAGAAGGCGACGAACCGCCCGTTGGGTGAGATGCCGCTGAAGAAGGCGGCGGACTGTTTCCCGTCTGAGGCGGGCGAGACGAGCCTGATCGTCCCGTCGCTCCATTCGTAGACGTCGGGCTCTTTGTCGCTGTCCTGCGGCGAGAGGCTCGCCCAGGTCTTGAAGTAGGCGCGGTGCCCGTCGCCCGAGATCGCGGAGAGTTCCAGTTCTTCCTCGAGGGCTCCGCTGAGGTCCCCTTTGGGGCTGATCAGCTCGTAGCTCCCGGCCGACCACATGTAGATGTCGGATTCGTTGTCGCGGTCCGCCGGCACGAGCTGCTGCCCGCTGCGCAGGAACAGCCTGCTGCCGTCGCGCGAGGCCGCTTCCACCGACAGCCAGCTCTGCATCGGGCTGGCCCCCGGCGGTGAGGAGATCACCCTTTCCAGCGAGCCGTCGGGCTTGGCGCGGTAGACGTCGCGGTTTTGGTCGGTGTCCTCGGGGACATGCCCGGAGTTGGCGGCGAAGTAGGCCGAGCCATTGCCGGCGATGGCGAAGGAGTAGGGGTCGAACGACTCCCATGGGGTGCCCGGCACCGCCGTCGGCGAGACGGTGCGAGTCACCCGCTGCAGGGTCCCGTCGCGCCAGGAGAAGATGTCGGAGGTCAGCAGGCTCCCTTCGCTGGGGGATTTGCCGGGCTCATCAGCGGTCAGGTGCGCGGCGGTGGCGAAGTAGGCGGTGGCGCCGTCCGGGGAGGCGCCGAGGAAGCGCATTTCGGGAGGCCTGGGATCGGGGAATTCCTGCGTCGGCAGATATTCGTCGGGCCCGATCGAGACCAGGCGGGTCAGGCCATCGGCGCGCTGGTAGATGTCTGAGTAGTTGTCCCAGTCCTCGGGGACGAGGGCCTGCGCGGTCTCGAAGTACACGTACCGCCCGTCGTCCGAAGCCCATACCCCCTGTGAGCCGGCGTATGGGTTCGGATTCGGCGCCGGGCCGTCGAGCGGCCCGGTGGTGAACAGCGAGTAGCCGCCGCCGGAGAGGAGATAGCCGTCGCCCGAGCCTCCTTCGTGGCCGGCGTCGCCGTCCTCGGGCACCAGCGAGGCCTCGGTCTGGATGTAGACGCGCTCTCCGTCGGGGGAGACGCCGCGCAGGTAGGCGGCGACATTCTGTTTGTTTTCGGGCGCGATCGGGGTCCCGTCGGGCCGTTTGGAGACGAGCAGCGTTTGGTTGCCGGCTCGCTTGTAGATCTGGAAGACGCCGTTTTTCAGCGTGCCGTCACCGAGCGCGTCTTCGGTCAGCTTTTCGGTTGTGGTGAACCAGGCCCGCCCCGAGTTGTCGAGCTGCACCTGGCATGAGGAGAGCGCCGTCCCGCAATCGAAGTTGGCTCCGGCCGGGGATGCCGGAAGGAGAAGCGCAAGGCAGAGCAGGCCGAGCACCGACCCAACAGAACGCCCCCGCCTTCCCTGCTCACGCATCCGCATCGAGGCCGCGAATTGTAGCCACGCTCAGAACAGAAGCGAAAACAGCGCGGCGGCGACGACGATCGCGGTTGACCAGGTGACCGCCTCGGCGGTTATCTCCATGTCCAGCCCATAGGCATGGGCGACGATCATCGAGTTAATGCCGGTGGGCATCGCGGCGAGCAGCAGGTAGGGGGCCGGCACCTCGACCAGGGGCGCCGCCAGCAGGAGCAGCAGCCCCGGCGCCACCGCCAGTCGCGAGACGACGGCGACGGCGACGGGGCGGGTCAGCGGCGGCGGCATCGGCAGCTCGCCGTGTTCGGCGTTCTCGGCCAGGGTGGCGCCGACCGCGAAGAAGCCGACCGGGAGCATCGCGATGACCAGGGCCTGCGAGAGGTCAACGGCGATCTCGGGGGCCAGGGCCTCTGGGGCCAGCAGGCCGGCGATCGCGGCGTAGAGCGGTGGGTTGCGGGTGAAAAAGGCACTTATCCGTTGCCGCGGACCCTCGCCGGCGGATGTCCCGAACGACGCCCCGACCGCGAAGGCGCCGAGCAGCAGCAATGGGGCGCAGACGGCTATGTCGAAGAGCACGGCGGTCGAGAGCTGATCGCGGCCCAGCAGTGCGATGGTCAGCGGGTAGCCGAGGTAGGCGCTGTTGATGGCGAGCACCGTGCAGACGACGGCGCCGGTCTGATGGCGCGGCAGCTCGAGGACGCGACTCGCGATCCACCAGGCGAGCAGGGCGGCCAGCGAGACGGAGACGAGGCCGAGCGCGAGGCCGACCCCGTGGTCCAGGTCGATCTCGGCCGAGGCGAGGTTGAAGAAGACGACCGGGGGGATCAGCACGTAGAGGATCAGGGTGAGCGCTCGCCTCGCCGCAGCTGCGGCTGCTCGAGGCCGGCGGCGCTCAGCGAAGACGCCGACGGCTACCCCGGCGACGATCGCGGCGGTTGTGAGCAGGACGCCTATCGGCTTACTCGATCAAAAAAGCGATGCGCCGGCCCGCTCGGCGAATTCCACCAACGGCTGGGGGATTACGCCGAAGAAGACGACCGCCGCGGCGGCGAGCAGCGCCGGGATGACCAGGTACGGGCGCCGCCCCGCTTCCGGGTCGATCGGGTCGGCCTCCGGCGAAGCGCCGGCGATCGCCGGCGCCGTGGCCGGCTCGTCCCCGGTCCCCATCCACATCGCCGCGACGACCCGCAGGTAGTAGGCGAGGGAGATCATCGTCCCGACCGCGATGAAGACCGCGAGCCAGGTGTAGTCGCCTTCGACCAGGGCCTCGATCAGGTAGAGCTTGCCGATGAAGCCCGCCGTCGCCGGCAGCCCGGCCAGGGCCAGCATCGAGATCGTCAGCGGCCAGGCCAAGAGCGGCCGCTCCGCGCCCAGGCCCTGCACCGCCCGGATGCTGTCGCCGAAGGGGGTCTCGCGCTCGCGGGCGACGATCACCGCGAAGGCGGCGAGGTTCATGAAGGCGTAGGCGGCGAGGTAGAAGACCAGCGAGCTGACGCCCGACTCCGAGGCGACGACGATGCCGCCGAGCATGTAGCCGGCCTGGGCGACGCCCGAGTAGCCGAGCATCCGCTTCAGCGAGGACTGGCCCAGGGCACCGACGTTGCCGACCACGATCGAGATCGCCGCCAGCGCCGCCAGCGCCGGCTGCCAGTCGTCCACCTGCGGGCCGAGGGCGACGGCGAAGAAGCGCAGGAAGACGGCGAAGGCCGCCGCCTTGGTCGCCACCGCCATGAAGCTGGTGATCGGCGTCGGCGCGCCCTCGTAGACGTCCGGCGTCCACTGGTGGAAGGGGGCGATCGAGGTCTTGAAGGCGAGCCCGACCGCGGCCATGGCGATTCCGACCAGGATCAGCGGGTCGCCGGCGACGCCCTCTCGGCTGATCCCCGCGGCGATCCCGGCAAAGTCGGTCGACCCCGAGCCGCCGTAGAGGAAGGCGAGCCCGTAGAGCAGCGTCGCCGAGCCGAGCGAGCCGACGATCAGGTACTTGAGGCCGGCCTCGAGCGAGCGCTCGCGGCGCATGTCGGTCGCGCAGAGGATGTAGAGCGGGATCGAGAGGGTCTCGATCGCGATGAAGAGGCTGACCAGGTTCTGGGCCTGCGCCAGCAGGACCATCCCCAGGACCGAGCCGAGCAGCAGGGCGTGGTACTCCCCCGAGCCGGCCTGCTCGACCGCCGGCTCGCGGATGGAGATCAGCACCGCGAAGGCGGCGCTGAGGATCGCGACCAGCGAGATCGAGATCGCCAGGTCGTCGAGGCGCAGCGCCCCGGCGACGAGGTCGATGCCCTCTCCCCACTGCCAGATCAACAGCCCCGCCGTTGTCGCCAGCGCCAGCAGGGTCAGGGCCGGG
>JBBDYO010000074.1:0-52193 GCA_040901495.1 Solirubrobacterales bacterium | reverse complement strand
GTACGCGGCTGGAAGACCGCCGTCATCAGGACTACGCAAATGCTGACGGTCAG
The DNA here is from genome assembly GCA_040901495.1 of Solirubrobacterales bacterium. Classification (GTDB taxonomy): domain Bacteria; phylum Actinomycetota; class Thermoleophilia; order Solirubrobacterales; family 70-9; genus VRUE01. Next base: position 52,140 of record JBBDYO010000074.1, on the reverse strand, counting down.
CGCGATGACCGGCGCCAGCCCGGCGTAATCAAGCTCAGGAGCGTGAAAGTTCACTATCTCGGCGCTCCCTTTGAAGAAAGGGGCGTCGGTGGCACTCCCCAAGTCACTCGGCACGTTCCGGGCGATGCGCATCCGAATGCTGAGGCTCCATCCGTCCGGACGTGCGACTTGGGGGGTTCCGCCGAAGGCCCTTCCACTGCGGTCAGGGCCCGGGACACTGAACTGTCGATTCGCTTCAGGATCAGCTGCGGGTAGAGGGCAAGGGCGAGGATGCAGAGAACGAGCGGGACGAGGACGAGGGCGTCGCGCAGCCCGATCTCACGCGAGGCGATCCCCTCCGGCTTGCGGTTGTGCATCGTCCGCTGGTAGAGGCGCAGCGCGTAGTAGGCCGACATCGCGACACCCGAGATGGCGACGAAGGCGAAGACGATCTTCGAGTCGAAGAGGCTGTTGAGGATGTAGAACTCGCCGATGAAGTTGGCCGACCCCGGCATCGCCAGGGTCGCCAGGGTGACGATCAAAAAGAGCGCCGCAAGCACCGGCGCCCGCATCGCCATCCCGCCCATCTCGCTCAGGTCCTCGCTGCCGGACCGCTCCGCGAGGAGCGCGACGATCACGAACAGCGGCGCCACCACCAGGCCGTGGTTGACCATCTGCAGGACCGCTCCGTTGGCCCCGTCGGCGGACAGGGCGAAGATCCCGGCGGTGATGAAGCCGAGCTGCGCCACCGAGGAGTAGCCGGCGATCAGCCGCACGTTGGTCTGGGTGAAGGCCATCACCGAGCCGTAGAGGATCGAGGCCAGGGCGATGACCAGGATCACCTCCTGGAATTCGACCGTGGCGTCGGGGAAGAGCGGCAGCACGATCCGCAGGAAGCCGTAGGCGCCGACCTTCGCCAGCACCCCGGAGAAGACCGCCAGGGCCGGCAGCGGCGCCGCCCGGTAGGCGTCCGGCATCCAGCCGTGCAGCATGAAGGCCGGCATCTTGACCAGGAAGGCCGCGGCGAAGAACCAGAAGATCCAGCGCTGGCTGCCCTCGCCGATCCCCTGCTTCTGGAGGGCGGCGATCGAGAAGGTGAGGTGGCCGCCGTCGGCGGCGATGATCGCGGTGGCGATCGCCGCGACCAGCATCAGCAGCGAGCCGATCAGCGTGTAGACGATCATCTTCAGCGTCGCGGCCGAGGCGGTCGCCCCGTCGGGCCGGTCGCTTCCCCAGATGCCGAAGAGGAAGTAGAACGGGACCAGCATCAGGTCGAAGAAGAGGACGAAGAGGAGCAGGTCCTGGGCGAGGAATGCCCCCAGGGTCGCGGTCTCGCCGATCAGCAACATCAGGAAGAAGAGCTGGGGGCGCTCCTGCTCGCGGAAGGCCGCGAAAGCCGTCCCCGCCATCCAGAGGACCGCGGTCAGCAGGATGAGGAAGAGGTTGAGCCCGTCGACGCCGAGGCTGTAGTCGACGCCGAGTCCGGGGATCCACTCGACGTCGACGGTGTCCTGGAGCCCGGCGGCGCCGGAGTCGAAGCCGGCGAGCAGCGCGATCGCCAGCCCCAGCGTCACCGCGGTGCCGAGCGTCGCCCACCAGCCGGCCAGGCGCTTCGGCAGGACCAGGCCGATGAAGCCGAAGACGAGCGGGGTCCAGAGCAGTGAGTTGGTCATGAGCTGCTCAGCAGGAAGTAGAGGGCCAGCCCGGCGAAGCCGGCGATCAGGAGCAGCGCGTAGCTGCGGAGGAAGCCGTTCTGCACGAGGCGGACGATGCCGCCGGCGCCGCGCACTGTTCCGGCTGTGCCGCTGACCAGGCCGTCGACGACGAGCCGCTCGAAGGTGCGGTTGGCGAAGCGCCCGATCGCCAGCACCGGTCGCACCACCAGCAGGTCGATCAGCTCATCGAAGTACCACTTGTTGGCGAACAGGGTGTAGACGGGCCGCAGGCGCCGGATCAGCATCGCCGGCGTCTCGGGCCTGGCGACGTAGAGGTAGTAGGCGATCGCGATCCCAACGATCGAGATCAAGCCGCCGATCCCGAGCCCCTCCCACTCGGCGCCGACCGTCGGGTGGACGTGGGTCAGCGGCGAGTCGTGGAAGGTCGGCTCGAGAAAGGCGCCGACCATGTCGTCGACGCCGGGGATCTGGACCAGCCCGCCGACCAGCGCCAGGAACCCGAGCACTCCCATCGCGACCTTCATCGGCCACGACTGCTCGGCGATGTGATGCTCGGCGCCGGGGAAGCCGACGTCGGTGTCCTCGACCTCGCCGGTCGCCGGGTTCTCCGGCTCGGCATGGGTGACGTGACCGGTGTCGATCAGCTCCTGCGCCGGGTTGCACGGCTTCCCCGGCAGGATCCGGAAGACGAGGCGGAAGGTGTAGATCGCGGTCAGCAGCGCTCCGAGGTAGCCGAACACCACGAAGATCATGTACATCCCACCGCGCGCCTCGGCGAAGGCGAGGATCTCGTCCTTGGAGAAGAAGCCCGAGGTGCCGGGGAAGGCGGCCAGCGCCAGCCCGCCGATCAGCAGCATCGCCGAGGTGAAGCGCATCGCCCTGCCGAAGCCGCTCATCTCGTCGATGTTCTGGCGGTTCGCCATCGCCGCGATGATCGAGCCGGCCGCCATGAACAGCAGCGCCTTGAAGAAGGCGTGGGTCATTAAGTGGAACATCCCGGCGCTGAAGGCGCCGATCGAAACCCCGACGACCATGTAGCCGATCTGGCTCATCGTCGAGTAGGCGATCGCGCGCTTTAAGTCGGTCATCACCAGGGCGATCGTCCCGGCGACCAGCAGCGTCGCCAGGCCGGTGAAGGCGGCGATGTCGGCGGCGGTCGGGGCAAGGTCGAAGAGGACGTGGGTGCGGGCGATCAGGTAGACGCCGGCGGTCACCATCGTCGCCGCGTGGATCAGGGCGGAGACCGGGGTCGGGCCCTCCATCGCGTCGGGCAGCCAGGTGTGGAGCGGCAACTGCGCCGACTTGGCGAAGGCGCCGACCAGCAGCAGCAGGCAGATCGCGGTCACCGTCCACTCGTTGACCGTGAACGCTTCCGGCGCCCTGGCGAAGACCGTCTCGTAGTCGAAGCTGTCGAGCTCGCGGAAGATCAGGAAGGCGGCGAGGACGAGGCCGATGTCGCCGACGACGTTGATCACGAAGGCCTTCATCCCCGCCCGGGTCGCGGTCGTGCGCCGGTACCAGAAGCTGATCAGCGCGTAGGAGGCGAAGCCGACGAAGGCCCAGCCGACGATCAGCAGGACGAAGTTGCCGGCAAGGATCAGCAGCAGCATCGAGAAGACGAAGAAGTTGAGGTAGCTGAAGAAGCGCCGGTAGCCCTCGTCGGACTGCATGTAGCCGAACGAGTAGAGGTGGATCAGGGTCGAGACCCCGGTCACAACCAGCACCATGAAGACCGAGAGCGGGTCGACGAAGATCCCGAGCTTGATGTCGAGGCCGGCCGCGCTGGCGTAGTCCCAGAGCGAGGAGGCGTGGTGGCGGGCCTCCGGGTCTTCGCCCAGCAGGCTGATCAGGGCGCCGATCCCGCAGGCGAAGGAGAGCGCGATCGCCGCTGTCCCAATCGCGCCGGCGGCGCGCGCCGGCATCGCGCGGAAGCCGAGCCCGATCGTGATCGAGCCAAGCAGCGGGAAGAGCAGGACCAGCCAGGCCCAGGTCGTCGCGCTCAACCTCGCAGCCCCCTCAGCTCATCGACGTCGAGCGGCAGCTTGCGGCGGAAGATCGCCACGATCAGGCCGAGGCCGATCACCACCTCGCAGGCGGCGACGACCATCACGATCACCGCGAAGATCTGCCCCTCTTGGTTGCCGACCATGCGGCTGAAGGCGACCAGCGCCAGGTTACCGGCGTTCAGCATCAACTCCAGGCAGAGCAGGATCACGACCGGGCTGCGCCGGATCAGCACCCCAGTAGCCCCCACTGCAAACAGCAGCGACGAGAGGACGATGTACCACTCGATGCTCACGCGTCCGGCTCCTCAGCGCGGTGGCGTCCAGCGAGCACTACAGCTCCCACCGCTGCCAGGAGCAGGAGGATCGAGGAGGCCTCGAAGGCGACCAGGAAGCGCTCGAGCAGCAGGCGGCCGATCTCCGCTGGGTCGCCGAAGCCGGGCTTGACGTCGGGCCCGTCGGTGCCGAGGGCCAGCAGCGAGGATCCGAGCACGGCGATCGAGAGCTCGACGAAGAGCGCGGCGCCGAGCAGCGGAGCGAGAAATCGCTGCCCGGGGATCGGCTCCCAGGCCGGCTCCTGGTCACCGCCGACGTAGGCGACGACGAAGACGTAGAGGACCATCACCGCGCCGGCGTAGACGACAACCTGGGCGGCGGCGACGAAGGCCGAGCTGAGCAGCAGGAAGAGCACCGCCAGCGAGAAGAGGTGGATGATCAGCGCCAGCACGCTGTAGAAGGGATTGCGTAAGGCGACGACGCCGATCGCGCCCCCGAGGGCGCCGATCGCGGCGGCGAAGAAGAGCACGGCTTCCATCTACTCGCCCTCGCTTTTCAGCGGAGTCCGCTCGATCGGCTCGGCGAGCAGCATCTCCTTGGTGAAGATCAGGTCCGAGCGGTCGTAGTCGGCCATCTCGTAGTCGTGGCCCATCGTGATCGCGTCGAAGGGGCAGGCGATCTCGCAGTAGCCGCAGAAGATGCAGCGCGAGAGGTTGATCTCGTAGACGGCCGCGTAGCGCTCGCCGGCGGAGACCCGGTCGCCGGGGATGTTCTCGGCGGCGACGACGCGAATGCAGTCGGCGGGGCAGGCGGCCGCGCAGAGCGAGCAGCCGACGCACTTCTCCAGCCCCGTGTCCTCGAACTTGTGGAGTTTGTGGCGCCCGCGGAAGCGCGGGTAGACCGGCGTCTTCTCCTCCGGGTACTGGATCGTCATCGGGCCCTCGATCAGGCGCGCCATCGTCGTCTTCAGCCCCCGCAGCGTCTCGCCGAAGGCGCGGTAGGCGCCGCCGACCCCACCGGGCTCCGGCCCGCGCTGGACCTCGACCACGTCCTGGTCCTTCAGATACGGGAACTCGGTCACGTAACCACCACCAGCACCGCTGTCACCAGGACGTTCAGGGTGGCGAGCGGGAGCAAGACCTTCCAGCCGAAGCTCATCAGCTGGTCGTAGCGCAGCCGCGGCAGCGTCGCCCGTATCCAGATGAAGATGAAGACGAGGCAGAACATCTTCGCCAGCATCCAGATCGGGTCCAGGAAGGCCGGGCCCGGGCCCATCCAGCCGCCGAGGAACATCGCCGTGGCGACCCCACTGACGACGATGATCTCCAAGTACTCGACCATCAGGAAGCTGCCGAACCGCATCCCCCCGTACTCGGTCATGAAGCCCTGCACCAGTTCGGCGTCCGCCTCGGGCATGTCGAACGGGGTGCGGTTGGTCTCGGCGAAGCCGGCGATCATGAAGATCAGGAAGCCGACCAGCTGCGGGACGACGAACCACATCGCCCCCTGCGCGTGGACGATGTCGACCAGCGAGAGCGAGCCGCCCATCATGATCACGCCGAGCAGCGCCAGCCCCATCGAGACCTCGTAGGAGATCAGCTGCGCGGCGCCGCGCATCGCGCCAAGCAGGCTGTATTTCGAGCCCGACGACCAGCCGCCGAGGAGCAGGCCGTAGAAGCTGATCGAGCCGACCGCGAAGAAGTAGAGGACCCCGATCGGCACGTCGATCCCGTAGAGGCCGACCCCGCCCTGGACGTCGCCCCAGGGGATAATCGCCAGCGCCATCACGCCCGAGATGACCGGCAACAGCGGCCCGAGCACGTACAGCATCGGGATCGCGTTGTCGGGACGAAAGCCCTGCTTGCTGATCAGTTTGAAGAGGTCGGCCAGCGGTTGCAGCAGGCCGAAGGGGCCGACCCGGTTGGGCCCGTAGCGATGCTGGAAGCGGCCGATCAGCTTGCGCTCCACGACCGTCATCACCGGCACGATCCCGAAGACCACGGCGAAGATGATCAGCGACTTAACGACCATGATCCAGGTCGCTTCGACGAAGCTCGTGTCGGCCAACGGCAGCACTCAGCCGGCCTTCTCGATCGTCACCGACACCGGCGATCCGTTCAGCAACCCGTTCGCGTTGCCCTCAGCAAGCCCCTCGATCAGGAAGCAGACACCCTCAGCCACCCGCTCCTTCACGGCGACCCGGGCCCGCAAGCTAGTCCCGTTTTGGGCGACCTCGACCTCATCGCCGTTCTTCAGCTCCATCCGCTCCGCATCAGCCAGCGACACCTCAACCCTCTGCTGTGGCGCCAAGAATCTAAGTGGCGGGTTCAGCTCCGTAATCGGCCCCGCCCACAGATCTCGGTAGGTACCGAGTGTCAGGGAGGACGCCGCCACCCCCTCCTCACTCGCAACTCGTCGAAGGGGAGCTTGGCTGCGGTCGCCCGTCGGCTTGGGCTCCTCCTGCGCAAAACGTTCGGAGGGGGGGACGGCGTCCTCCCCAGCAGTCGGAACTGACGAAGCAGCTGGAAGGTCCTGCCAGCGGATGCCGCGGCCACCGATTGCCGCGTCGTCGATGCCGGCGTAGAAGGGGACCTCGTTCGCGAGCGCGGCGAAGGCGGAAGGCTGGGAGATGACGCCGGTGTCGTGGTCGAGAGCCAGCGACAGCTCAGCGAGGACGCCCCAGTTAGGACGGATGTCGCCGGGACGGGCTGCGCTGGGGCGGACGCGCTGGAGGCGACCGTCGGGGTGGGTGATGGTGCCGTCTTTCTCGGCGTGAGTCTCGAGCGGGAAGACGACGTCGGCGACGGCCGTGGTCGGGGTCTCGAACATCGAGAAGGCGACCACGTGGTCGGCTGCCGCGAGGGCGCGAGCCCAGGCGGGGGTGTCGGGGAAGTCACGCAGCGGGTCGACGCCGAAGAGGATCAGCGATTTGATCTCGCCGGACTCCAGCGCGGCGCGAATCTCCTCGGTGCCCTTGCCCGTCGCGGTCTCGCCGAGGCCCGGGGCGGCATCGGGGAGGCAGCCGACCTCGCGCAGGCCGCGGGCGTTGGTCATCTCGGGCACTTCGAGAAGCCCGGAGCCCTCCTTGTCGGCAAGGCCAAGGGCCGCCGCGACGTCGAGCAGCGCTCGCAGCGCCCCCTCGCCCTCGCGGCCGATCCGCTCCCCCCATATGACGACGACACGTTTGGCGCTCTGGAGAACGTCGGCCACTGCCGGGACCTCCTCCGAACGTTTTGCGGAGTCGGCGCCGCCAGCCTCTGAGGACAACCCTGACTCTTCTCGCCGACCTCCGAGTGAGGAGGAGGTCCCGGTAGTGGCCACCGCCTCAGCCAGCTCGGAGAGGAAGAGAGTCGCCTCGCCCGGTGCGTAGCGCGCCGCCGCCTCCGCGCCGCCGTCCAGCGGGGTGGGGCGATCGGTCGCCACGGCGAGGCGAGCGCCGTTGCGCCGCATCGCCTTGCGGACCCGCAGGTCGAGGATCGGTGAGCTGTGCAGCGGGTCGGTGCCGACGACGAGGATCGCGTCGGCGTCGTCTATGTCGCGCACCCGGGCCGAGAGCTCGGGCCGAGAGAGCCCCAGCAGCACCTCGCGGCCGGGCCCCCGTGAGACCCGCGAGTCGACGTGCGGCGAGCCGAGCGCCTCGCGCAGGATGCGCTGGACCAGGTAGCCCTCCTCGTTGGAGGCGTCGCCGACGATCGCCGCGCTCGCGGCTCCCCCGGCGCGCAGCCCCTCGGCGGCCTTGGCGATCGCCTCCTCCCAGCCGGTTGCCCCGGCGCGCAGCCTCGGGCCGCTGACCCGCTCCTCGGCGGAGAACATCTCGAAGCCGTAGCGGCCGCGGTCGCAGAGCCAGCCGTCGTCGACGTCGGCGTTGTCGCGGGCCACCACCCGCTTCACCTGCTCGTCGCGCACCGTGAAGCTGACGTTGCACTGGCTCGGGCACAGGGTGCAGACCGACCCGGCCTGCTCGATGTCCCAGGGCCGGGCGCGGAAGCGGTAGGTGTAGCTGGTCAGCGCCCCAACCGGGCAGAGGTCGGTGATGTTGCCGTGGAACGGCGCCACGTAGGGGCGGTCGTCGAAGGTGCCGACGAAGGTGCGGTCGCCGCGCTCCAGCAGCTGCAACTGCTCGTCCTCGGCAACCTCCTGGCTGAAGCGCACGCAGCGGTAACAGAGGATGCAGCGCTCGCGGTCGATCGCGACCAGTGGCGAGAGCTCGATCGGCTTCTGGAAGTGGCGCTTCTTGTCTGTGAAGCGGGTCTTTCCGGGGCCCCAGCCCATCGTGATGTCCTGCAGCGGGCATTCGCCGCCTTTGTCGCAGACCGGGCAGTCGAGCGGATGGTTGACGAGCAGGAACTCGACCACCGCGCTCTGCGCGTGTTTGACCTGGTCGGTGCGGGTGTGGACGACCATCCCGTCGCGCACCGGCGTCGAGCAGGAGGTCTGCAGTTTCGGAATCCCCTCGATCTCAACCAGGCACATCCGGCAGGCTCCGACCGGCTCGCCGAGCTTCGGCTCGTAACAGAAGACCGGGATCTCAACGTCGCCGCGCTTCGCGGCGTCGTGGAGCATCTCGCCCTCGGTCGCGGCCACCTCGCGCCCATCGATGATCAGCGTTACTTGGGCTTTGCCGCTCACGTTGCCGCCCCCAGCGTCTCGGGTGCGCCCTGCACAGCAGCGATCCGGTTTTCCTCGCCGGCCGTGGCGATCACTTCTTCGAACTCCTCGCGGAACTTGCGCACCATCGCCCCGACCGGCATCGCCATCGAGTCGCCGAGAACGCAGAGGCAGTGGCCGATGATGTTCTCCTGCACCGAGGCGACGATGTCGAGGTCCATCGGCGTCGCCTCGCCGCGTACCACCCGCTCCAGCATCTTCACCGTCCAGTTGGTGCCCTCGCGGCAGGGGGTGCACTTGCCGCAGGACTCGTGGTGGTAGAAGCGCGCCGTGCGCAGCGCCATGTGGGGAATCGAGACCCGGTCGTCGGCGACGATGATCGACCCCGAGCCCAGCATCGAGCCCGCCGCCGCCATGTCCTCGAAGGAGTAGGGGAGGTCAAGGCCCTCCTCTCCGGTCAGCACCGGCGAGGAGGAGCCGCCGGGGTAGAAGGCTTTCACCTCGCGCCCGTCGGCCGGGCCGCCCGCCAGGTCGTAGATCAGCTCACGGGTCGGGATCCCCAGCTCGACCTCGTAGTTGCCCGGGCGCTGCACGCAACCCGAGACCGAGACGACCTTGGTCCCCGGCGACTGCTCGGTGCCGAAGCTTGTGAACCACTCGGCGCCGTGGGCGACGATCCGCGGCACGTTGGCGAGCGTCTCGACGTTGTTGATCAGGGTCGGCCCGCCGTAGAGGCCCTGGACGGCGGGGAAAGGCGGCTTCAGCCGCGGGTTGCCGCGCTTGCCCTCGAGCGCGTCGAGCAGCGCCGTCTCCTCGCCGCAGATATAGGCGCCGGCGCCTCGGTGGACCACCAGCTCGAGGTCGCGGTGGGTGCCGAGGATGTTCTGGCCCAGGTAGCCGGCCTCATACGCTTCCGCGACCGCCGCGTCGAGGATGTCCGCCTGCAGGTCGTACTCGCCGCGGATGAAGATGAAGGCGTGGCCGGCATCGGCGGCGAGGGCGGCGATCGCGATCCCCTCGATCAACTGGTGCGGGTTGCGCTGCATCAGCTCGCGGTCCTTGAAGGCGCCGGGCTCGGACTCGTCGGCGTTGCAGCAGAGGTACTTGTTCATGCCGCCGCCGCGAGGCAGGAAGGAGGCCTTTTTCCCCATCGAGAAGCCGGCCCCACCGCGCCCGCGCAGGCCGGAGTCCTCCAGCTCTTTCAGCACCTCTTCAGCCTCCAGCTCCCGGTAGGCCCTCTCCAGCGCCCCGTAGCCGTTGTAGCGCTTGTAGCCGGTAAGCGTGCGCAGCTCTGGGTCCTCGGCGTGCTTCAGCAGGATGCGCGTCTCAGGCATCGGCGTCACCCGCCAGCGGTCGCTTCTCCAGCGCCTTCTCCGGCAGCACGTCCTCGCCCGCCCGCAGCTGCTCGATCGCGGTTGCCGCCTCAGCCGCCTCCAGCGGCCCGAAGTAGCGCTCGTCGATCGAGGCCATCGGAGCGATGTCGCAGGCGCCGAGGCACTCGAAGCCGGTGACGAAGATGTCCTCGTCGCCCCCGGCGGCGGCCCGGAAGGCGTCGAGCAGCTCGTCGCCGCCCCGCATCCAGCAGCTGATGTTGGTGCAGACGGCGACTTTGTGGGAGCCGACCGGCTCGGTGTGCAGCAGGTCGTAGAAGCTGGCGACCGACTCCAGGTAAGCGGGCGTCACCCGCATCACCGCCGCCGCCTGCTTGATCCCCTCCGGCGTGCACCAGCCGTAGAGCCGCTGCACCGCCCAGAGCGCCGGGATCGAAGCCGATTTCCGGTCCGGGTAGCGGCCCATCAGCTCCTCGATCCGCTCCTTCAGCTCCGGCGGGCAGCCCACCTCGTGCAGCTCCGGGACCCCCTCCGGCACCCGGTCGGGCACGCGTCCCTCGGTGAGGGCCGGGTCGAGGGGGAGGTCGCTCACCGGTCGACCCCCCCGAGGATCGGGTCGAGCATCCCGAGGCTGGCGATCATGTCGGCGAGGTAGGTGTCGACCGCCATGTCCTTGAAGGCCTGCAGGTTGACGAAGGACGGGTCGCGGAAGTGGACGCGGGCCGGCTTCGCCGAGCCGTCGGCGAGGACGAAGCAGCCGAGCTCGCCGCGCGGGCTCTCGATCGCGTAGTAGACCTCGCCGGGGGCCACCCGGTAGCCCTCGGTCACCAGCTTGAAGTGGTGGATCAGCGACTCCATCGAGGTTGAGAGCTCCGAGCGCGGCGGCAGCACGTACTTGCGGTCCTCAGCGATGAACGGCCCTTCGGGCAGGCCTTCGAGCGCCTGCTCGATGATCCGCGTCGACTCGACCATCTCCGCCACCCGCACCCGGTAGCGGTCGTAGTTGTCGCCGACGGTCCCGACCGGGACCTTGAAGTCGAGCTCCGGATAGGCGAGGTAGTCGAAGGTCTTGCGCAGGTCCCAGGGCTCGCCCGCCGCGCGCAGCAGTGGCCCGGTGACACCGAGCTCGAGCAGGCGCTCCCGTGGCACGATCCCGACCCCCTTGGTCCGCTGTAGGAAGACCTCGTTGCGGTCGAGCAGCGCCTGGTACTGGCCGACCCGCACCGGCATTTCCTCGACGAACTCGCGCAGCTTCTTCTCGAAGCCGAGCGGGATGTCCTCGATCACACCGCCGACCTGGAAGTAGCGGGTGTGCATCCGCTGCCCGGCCGCCATCTCGAACAGGTCGAGGATCTTGTCGCGCTCGCGGAAGCAGTACCAGAGCATCGAAACGGCGCCGAGGTCGAGCGCCGTCGTCCCCAGCCAGACCAGGTGGGAGTGGATCCGATTGAGCTCGAGGAAGATCGTTCGCAGGTACTTCGCCCGGGGCGGGATCTCGAGGTCGACCAGCCGCTCCACCGCGCCGCAAAAGGCCTCCATCTGGAAGAAGTAGGAGACGTAGTCCATCCGCTCGACGAAGGGGATGACCTTCCAGTAGCTCTTGTCCTCACAGGACTTTTCGATCCCGGTGTGGACGTAGCCGATCACCGGCCTCAGGTCGCGGACCACCTCGCCTTCGAGATCGACGACCAGCCGCAGCACCCCGTGCGTCGCCGGATGGTGCGGCCCGATGTTGACCGTCATCACCTCGGTCGTGAGGTCCTCGTTGAGGCCTGCGACGGTGCCGCTCTCAGCCATATTGCCGCTCGTTGTAGGTGAAGGTGACCGGCTCTCCGCCGATCGGGAAGTCGCGTCGCTGCGGCCAGCCGACGTAGTCCTCGGGCATCAGGATCCGAGTCAGGTTCGGGTGGCCGCGGAAGACGATCCCGAAGAAGTCGAACACCTCCCGCTCCTGGAACTCAGCCGTCGGGAACAGCTCGACGCAAGAGTCGATTTCCGGCAGCTCCGTGGGCCCTGTCGTGGGCGATGGATCGGCCAGCAGCGCCTTCACCCTCAACCGCTCCACTCGATCGCGATTCAGCAGCTCGTAGTGGACCGCGAAACGGGGCTCGGCCGGCAGGTAGTCGGCGGCGTGCAGGCTGGAGAGGAAGCGGTATTCCTGGCCGGGGGCGTCGCGCAGCCAGCGCAGCACAGCGAGCGCCTGTTCGGAGTCGACGACGAGCGCGGCCTGGCCGCGGTCGAAGCTGGTGTCGAGCACCGCGCCGGGGTGGTCCTGCTCGATCTCCCCCCGGATCAGCTCCAGCCCGGGGGCGTCAGGCACGGACTAGCTCCCTCGCGGCTTCGTAGGCCTCTGCCGCTTCGGGGCTCGGCGTGCTCGCCGGCCCGCCCCGAGCCCACTCCTCGGTGCCCCCGGCGTTGTAGCGCTGCCGCCACCCCTGGTCGGGGTTGCCCATGATCTTGCGCTGCAGCTTGGTGAACCCGTAGAGGACCGCCTCCGGCCGCGGCGGGCAGCCGGGGATGTGGAGGTCGATCGGCATGAACTTGTCGGCCCCCTGGACCACCGCGTAGTTGGAGAACATCCCGCCGCTGGAGGAGCAGGCGCCCATCGAGATCGACCACTTCGGCTCGAGCATCTGGTCGTAGAGGCGGCGGACGACCGGCGCCATCTTGATCGAGACGCGGCCCGAGAGGATGATCAGGTCCGCCTGGCGAGGCGAGGCTCGCAGCGCCTCCGCGCCAAAGCGGGCGAGGTCGTAGCGAGGGCTTCCGACCGCCGCTATCGGGGCCTCGATCGCGCAGCAGGCGAGCCCGAAGGTGAGCGGGAAGCACGAGTTCGCCCGCCCCCAGTTGAGCAGCTTGTCGAAATTGGTCATCACGACCTTCTCCTCGACGAAGCGCTCCAGCTCCTCGCCCTCGAGGTCGCCGCGCAGCATGTCGCGGGCGCGCAGCTGCCGGTCCCGCATCGTTTGGCGCTCTACCTCCAATCGAGTGCCCCCTTCCTCCACACGTAGACGAAGGCGACGAGCAGCAGCACCACGAAGACGACCAGCTCGCCGAGCACGAAGAGGCTGTCGGCGTCCTTGATGATCACCCCGATCGGGTAGAGGAAGACGACCTCGATATCGAAGAGGATGAACAGCATCGCGATCAGGTAGAAGCTGACCCCGAAGCGGAGGTTGTGGGCCGGTTTGACCGGGATGCCGGACTCGTACGGCTCTCCCTGGCGTTTCGCCGCCGCCGTGGGGCGCGGCGGGCGCTTCGGCCCGATCAGGTGATTGAGCATCACCAAGGCTCCCCCCACGCCGAGGCCGAGGAAGGCGAACACAAGTATTGGGAGGTAGGACTTCAGCACTGGAGAAGTCCGTTATACACCTACCTTGTGACAACTTGCTACATAGTGATTTTCCGCATCAGTAAGCGGAATCCCGACCCGGTCGGGCGGATATAGACATGCCCGAGGTCCATCTCGTCGTCGGCGTCACGCTGATCGCCTTCAACCTTGCCGCGGGCGCGGTCGGCGGCGTGGCTTGGTTCCGCGGTCGCCCCTCGGTTCCCTTCTGGTACCTGCTGCGTGTCGCCCAGGTCACGGTCTTCGTGCAGGCGATGCTCGGCGGGCTGCTCGTCTTCACCGGCCACGAGGCGCTGGACGACCTTCACTACCTCTACGGGATCCTCCCCCTCGTCGTCTCCTTCCTCGCCGAGGGTGCGCGGGCCGGGGCCGCCGAGCGGGAGCTGGGCGATGTCGACTTCGAGGCCCTCTCAGCCGATGCTCAGCAGTCGATGGCCCTGGCGATCGTCCGTCGCGAGATGGGGATCATGGCCGTCAGCTGCGGCGTGATCTTCTTCATCGCCCTCCGCGCCGCGGGCACCACCCCCATCGTCTAGCCTCGCCAAATTCTGTCGACGAGTTTGGGCCCCCATAGGGGCCACTATTCGTCAACAGATCCGGTTAGGTGCGGCGGTCCTGGGCGAGCTGGATGACGGCGACGATCGCGAACAGGGCGCCGGTGGCGAGGTGGAAGATCGCGTCGGAGTAGTTGTTGGGGAAGGTGAAGACCCAGGCGGGCTGGGAGTCGAACAGCGCCCAGATCCCGGTCACGACCAGCGCTCCGGCTACGTAGATCGCGTAGTACAGCGCCCACTTCGGCCGCCGCGCGAAGTAGAAGGCGGGGAGGAAGAGCAGGAACCCGGAGAGCGCGTGGACGCCGTTGAAGTCGACGCCCAGGACCCGCTCGGTTGGCGCGTCCGCCCCAAACGAGATGTTCGGTTCGGCGATCAGTCCCGCAGTCGCCCACAGCAGCTGAAGCGCCGCCAGGATGACGATGCCCTTCTGGGCAAAGGTCCACTGCTCCCGTGGAGCGGTTGCCGCCTCCATCGCCGTGCACCCTACCCCGCTTCGAAGCCGTGGGGTTAGGCTTGCCGCGATGATCGACCACGTCGATATCGAGGTCGGCGACTTCGCCCGCAGCAAGGCCTTCTACGAAGGGGCGCTGGAGCCGCTCGGGATCAGGCTGTTGATGGAGCCCGCCGAGGGCTCTGCCGGCTTCGGCAAGGACACCGAGCACGGTCCCAAGCCGTTCTTTTGGATCAGCGCCCGCGGCGGCCCCCCGGCGAACGGAACCCACATCGCCTTCGGCGTTCGCACGCCCGAGCAGGTCGACGCTTTCCACGCTGCCGCTCTTGCGGCCGGCGGCACCGACAACGGCGCCCCCGGTCTCCGGCCGATCTACCACCCCGGGTACTACGGCGCCTTTGTCCTCGACCCCGACGGGAACAACATCGAGGCCGTCTGCCACCGCGCCCCGCAGTAACCGCCCTGCCTGCTCCTATTCGCGCCGCTCGGCCCCGAGGGCCTCGCGAAGCTGTGCCTCCTAAGCCTCGTTGAGCGGGCGGTAATCGCCGCCGTGGAAGACGAGCGGGTCGCCGTCCGTCGCCACGAGGTCTGTGACCTCGCCGGTGACGATCACGTGGTCGCCGCCGGCGATCACGTCCCGCAGCTCGCACGCCACCCAGACCAGGGCGTCGTCGATGGCCGGAAGGCCATCGCGATCGCGCCAGGCGATGCCCTCCCACTTGTCCGCCACCGGCGCCTTGGTGGCGAAGGTGCGCGCGACATCCTCCTGGCCGGCATGCAGCACGCTGACCCCGAAGCGATTGGCGGCCTGGACCGCGAGCAGGGTCCGGGAGCCGCGGTCGAGGCAGGCGAGCATCAGCATCGGCTCAATCGACAGCGAGCAGACCGCATTGGCGGTCGCTCCGGCCGGCCCATCGGGCCCAGTCGCGGTCACGACCGTGACCCCGGTGGGCAGCATTCCCATCGCGGCGCGGAAACTAGCTGGGTCTGGAGTTGGCATCGTCGGGTGGCTGGATCGGCGCAAGACAATATGATGCCCGCCGCGTGCGTCCGATCATGATCACAGTGATGGTGGCCGCGGCCGCTTTCAGCCTGGCCGCCTGTGGCTTCGGTGAGGAGGGGATCTCAGTCTCCAAGGACGACCCCAACTACAACGGCGCCGTTCTCTTCGCGACGCGATGCTCCGGCTGCCACACGCTGTCGGCGGCTGGCAGCCAGGGAACCGGGAACCGCAGCGTGCGTACGCAGGGGCCGAACCTCGACCAGCGAACCGAGACATATGACGATGCTCTCTTCGCTATTCAAAACGGTGGGTTCTCAGGGGCGATCATGCCCCAGAACATCGTGGTCGGCGCCGAGGCCGAGGCGGTGGCGCGCTTTGTCGCCGAGTACGCCGGTAGCGAAGCGGAAGAATCTCCGCGTCCCGGTGAGGACGCATCCCCCTAACGTCTCCGCCCGATGCTTGATCTGAAGCTGATCCGCTCCGACCCCGAGCGGGTCAAGGCAGCGCTGGCACGCCGCGCCGCCGCGGAGGCCGTCGACGAGCTGCTCGAGCTTGACGCCCGCCGGCGCGGGCTGCTGCCCGACATCGAGGGCGCCCAGGCTGAGCGCAAGTCGCTCTCGAAGCAGGTCGGCGAGGCAAAGCAGAGGGGCGAGGACGCCGAGGACCTCGTGCAGTCGGTCCAGAAGCTGAAGGAGAAGATCGAGTCCGACAAGGCCGAGCTGGAGCGGATCGAGGCCGATCTCGCTCGTCTTACCGCCACACTCCCCAACTTGCCCGACCCCGAGGCGCCGGAAGGGATGACGGAGGAGGACGCGGTCGTCCTTCGCGAGGTGGGGGAGAAGCCGAGCTTCGACTTCGAGCCGCGCGATCACCTCGATATAGGGACCGAGCTCGGCCTGATCGACATGGAGGCGGCGGCAAAGCTCTCCGGCACCCGCTTCGCCTACATCAAGGGTGACCTGGTGTTGCTGGAGATGGCGCTGGTCCGCTTTGCGCTCGATCTGGTCCGCGGCGAGGGCCACGAACCGGTGATCCCGCCGGTCCTGGTCCGCGAAGAGGCGCTTTACGGGACGGGCTTCCTGCCCGGCGACCGCGACCAGATCTATGAGGTCCCAAAGGACGAGCTCTTCCTGGTCGGCACCTCCGAGGTCTCGCTCGCCTCGCTGCACGCTGAGCAGATCCTCGGCGCCAACGAGCTGCCCCTGCGCTACGCGGGGTTCTCAACCTGCTTCCGGCGCGAGGCCGGGGCCAGCGGCCGCGACACGCGCGGCATCTTTCGCGTCCACCAGTTCGACAAGGTCGAGATGTTCTCGTTCGTGGAGCCCTCCGAGTCGGCGGCGGAGCACGAGCGGTTGTTGGCGATCGAGGAGCGGATCCTCACCGAGCTGGAGATCCCCTATCGGGTAGTCGACGTCGCCGCCGGCGATCTTGGCGCCTCGGCGGCGAGGAAGTTCGACTGCGAGGCCTGGATTCCCAGCCAGGACCGCTACCGGGAGGTCACCTCCTGCTCGAATACGACCGATTACCAGGCTCGTCGCCTGGGCTGTAGGTATCGGCCCGCCGACGGTGAAACACCCAATACGGTCCACACGCTGAACGGCACCGCTGTGGCCGTGGGACGGACGATCATCGCCCTGATTGAGAATCGGCAGGACGGGGAAGGTGGTTTCACGCTACCTAATACTTTGCATTCCTACGGCGCGCCTGAAAGGATCAGAGCACGATGAGCGCGCAAATAGCGAGCGTTCTTACCTTTTGTGTCTTTTGTACCGATGGTGAGGTATGGAAGCGCCGATGACCACCAGTGTCCGCGAGGCCAAACGGGTCGTCCTCTGCGACGACCACGAGATCGTCCGAGAGGCGATCAAGGCGCGGATGGTGGACTCGAACACGCTGCAGATCGTCGGCGAGGCCGGGAACGGGCGCGATGTGGTCGAGGTCGTCAAAGAGCTTGAACCCGACGTCCTGATCATCGACGTCGAGCTACCCAAGCGTGACGGCATCGAGGCCACCAAGGAGGTGCTGAAGGTCCGCCCCCGGACCAAAGTCATCATCTTCACGGCCCACGCCCAGCCGGACCTGCTGGCGTTGGCGCTGAGGGCTGGCGCCTCGGGCTACGTGCTGAAGTCGGCCCCCGCCGAGGACATCGCCAGAGCGGTGAAAGCCGTGACCACCGGCGGAACCTTCCTCGGCGGCGATTTCGCAGGGGGCAAGCCGTCGGAGGTCGAGAAACTGCTTGACCTCTCCCCACGCGAGCGCCAGATCCTCGAGCTGCTGGCGGAGGGCTTGCGGGTCAAAGAGATTGCTGAGCGCCTCAGCCTCAGCCCGGCGACCGTCCACACCCACGTGCGCAACGCGATCGCCAAGCTCGAGGTCGACACCCGCACCGAGGCAGTCGCGCTCGCCGTTCGCTTCAGCTACCTCGGCGCCGGCGGCGCCATCAAATAAAGCAGCGCCTCAACCCTTCTCCAGGGTCAGGGCGCAGCCGTTGATGCAGTAGCGCTGCCCGTTCGGCCCCGGCCCGTCGTCGAAGACGTGCCCCAGATGGGCGTTGCAGTGCTTGCAGACGACCTCCGTGCGGCGCATGAAGTGGCTGTTGTCGGGGCGCAGCTCGACGTGCTCCAGGTTGGCCGGCTCGGTGAAGCTGGGCCACCCGGTGCCCGAGTCGAACTTCGTCTCGGAGGAGAAGAGCTCGGCTCCGCAGCACACGCAGCGGTACATCCCATCGCCTTTCTCGTCCCAGTAGGGACCGGTGAAGGCGCGCTCGGTGCCGGCGTTGCGGGTCACCTCGTACTGCTCCGGCGTCAGCTGGTCGCGCCATTCCTGCTCTGACTTCTCGACCTTCTTCGTCATGACTACAGAGTAGGGGACTCATACGTGCGTCTACTGAGAGGAGAAACGGTCGAAGGATGAGCCCGATTTGGCGACAGAGAGGCCATGCTTCGCAAGATTCTTTGCAAATCCGCCGCCGTCCTCGCCCTGGCCACTCCCCTCGCCCTGGCCGCCGCCCCGGCGCACGCCGTGAACGTGGAGCGCTTGATGGCGCCCGCCGCCGTGTGCCCGAACCAGGAAGTCCTCAATGCCCCCGTGGCAACGCAGGAGCAGGCGATGCGGTGCATGACGAACTTCGCGCGCCGCCACATGGGCCGCGCCGGGCTGTCCGTCGCCTCCCCGCTCGACTGGTCCGCGGAGGACAAGTCGGGGGACATCATCCGCTGCGACACCTTCAGCCATGAAGCCTGCGGGCGCCGTTTTACCTTCTGGATGCAGCGCGCCGGGTACATGCGAGCGAGCTGCTGGCGCGCTGGGGAGAACATCGCCTGGGGGACCGGTGAGCTCGGCACGGTGCGCTCGATCTTCCGCGCCTGGCTCCAATCGACTGGCCACCGCGAAAACATCCTCGGCGCCTACCGACAGCTGGGCATCGGCCTTAGGGTCGGCACGATGGATGGCCGGCACGAGGCCCACGTCTGGACCCAGCACTTCGGCTCCCACTGCTGAGCCCCCAGCTCAGCGTAATTTCGAGTCTTTCCTTCGATCTATCCGGGGGGTGACTGAGGTTGACCATAACTATCGTGGTCAACCTCAGTCACCCCCATAGGATCCCGGCGTGGCCTCGGCCTTCTATGCGTGCGACGGCGACCGCTATCTGGCGACCGAGCTGACCCGCGGCCCGTGGGACCCCGGCGCCCAGCACGCCGGCCCGCCCGCCGCGCTGGTGGGTCGCGAGATCGAGCGGCTCGAGGACGCCGATGAGTTCCAGGTTGGGCGCGTCACCTTCGAGATCATGCGCTCGATCCCGATCGGGCCGCTGAGCGTCGAGGCGAAGGTCATTCGGCCGGGACGCAGCGTGCAGCTGATCGAGGCCTCTCTCGTCAACGACGACGGCGAGCTGATGCGTGCCCGGGCATGGCGGATCCGCAGGGGAGAGGTCGACCTCCCCGACGCTCTCACCGAGCCTTCGCCCCCGCCGGGGCCGGAGCAGGGCTCCACCGGCGACTTCTTCCCGACCGGCCAGGAGGTCGGCTACCACACCGCGATGGAGTGGCGCTCGGTCAGCGGCGGCTTCCTCGACCCCGGCCCGGCGACGGTCTGGATGCGGATGCGCTGCCCCCTCGTCGAGGGCGAGGACCCGACCCCGCTGCAGCGCACCCTGGTGGCCGCCGACGTCGGAAACGGGATCAGCGCCGTGCTGGACTGGCAGAAGTTCCTCTTCATCAACGTCGACCTCACCGTCCACCTGGAGCGGATGCCCGACGGCGAGTGGGTCTGCGTCGACGCGGTCACCCTGCCCCAGCGCAACGGCGTCGGGACCGCGGAGTCGGTGCTCTTCGACGAGCGCGGCAGGATCGGCCGCGCCGCCCAAACCCTCCTCATCGCCCAGCGTCCCTAGCCGCCCTACCTCGCGCAGCAGCACGAACTGCATCAACTTCTCTATCTGCCAGATAGAAAAGTTGATGCAGTATGAGAGAGGGAGATAGAGGTTCACCTGCTGGCGAGCAGGGCGCGGCCGCGGCTGGAGATCACGAAGGCGATCGTCATCGCTGCGGCCATGGCGACCAGGGCTGAAAGGAGGAAGGCGCTCTCGTAGCCTCCGAGCGCGGCGGCCAACCCGGCAAGGGGCGCTCCCAAGCCAACTCCCGCGTCGAAGAAGGCGGTGAAGGTGCCGAGCGCCGCGCCGCGCCGGTTCTCGGGCAGCCCGCTGACGACGATCAGCGAGAGCGAGGGATAGAGCAGCGAGAAGGCCGCGCCCATCGCCAGGGCGCCGGCCAGCGCGAGCGGCAGGCTTTGGGCGACGCCCATCATCGCCAGCCCGACTGCCTCGACCGCGGCGGCCGCGGCCGCGACTCGGGCGGGGCCGATCCGGTCGGGAAGGTCGCCGCCGACCAAGCGGGTCAGCACGACCATCGTCGCGAAGGCGCCGAACACGGTTGCTCCGTGCCCTACGCCGCGCGCGTCGAGGTGCAGGACGACAAAGGCCGCCACCGTCGCGTACCCGATCGAGGCCAGGGCGAGCGCGATGCCGGGCCGGATCGCCTCGCGGGCGATCAGTGGCTGGTGCTCATCGACCTGAGCAACCGGGCGGAACGGGTCCGGGAGGCGCAGCGCGATCAGGGCTCCGACCAGCGGCGCCGCCCCGGCGAACAGCCAGACGGCCGTGTAGCCGGAGGCGTTGAGGAGCAGCTCGCCGACCAGCGGCCCGATGCTCAACGCGCCCCAGACAGCGAGCCCGTAGAGGCCGATCACCCGCCCCCGCCGTTGGGGCGGGGCGATGTCGACGATCCAGGCTGAGCCGGCGGTGAACACCGTGCCCTCGCCGGCGCCGAGCAGCAGGCGCGCCGCGATCAGCCCCGGCACGCCGAGCGGCAGCAGGTAGAGGAACCCGGAGATCGCCACCGCCACGGAGCCGAGCAGGACCGCCGGTCGTCGCCCCCGCCGGTCGGCGAAGCGGCCGGCAAGCGGGCGGAGCAGCAGGCCGGTGGCGGCGTAGGACCCGATCACCACTCCCACCGCGACGTTGCCGGCGTCGAGCGGCCCGTGGACGTAGCGCGGCAGGACCGGCAGCACCGCGCCCACCGCGATCAGCCCCGCGAAGGTGACAGCGAAGACGCCGGCGAAGGCGGCGCCGGGGCGATCGACAGCGTCGCTCACAGCAGGTCGCCGATGCTCTCGATGATGTGATCGGGAGGAGGCGCTCCGCCCTCGGCCTCCTCGCGCGTGGTGTCGCCGCTCAGCACGAGGACCGTCTCGAGGCCGGCGCGGCGACCGCCCTCGATGTCGGACGCGACCCTGTCGCCTACCATCGCCACCCGCTCGACGCCCGGCATCAACGCGCGTGCCTGTTCGAAGAGATGCCGTTCGGGCTTACCGCCGATCACGGCGCTCTTTCCGGAGGCGGTCTCGACCGCGGCAAGCGTCGCCCCGGTCCCGGGCCAGGCCCCGTCGGGCATCGGCAGGGTCGGGTCGCGGCTGGTGGCGAACAGGCTTGCGCCCCCCTGCAGGGCACGGGTCGCCGTCAGAAGCTCCCCGTAGTCGAACTCGCGGTGGCCGGAGACCACCACCACCCGAGCCTCCTGCCCCGCCTCGCCCTCGAGCAGGGTGAGGCCGGCCTCCCCGACCATCGCCTTGAAGCCGGGCGCTCCGATCACGAAGGCGGTGCCCTCGGGCCCCACCCCCTCGGCCGCCAGGCGGGCCGTCGTCGCTCCGGCTGTCACCACCTGCTCGTCCGGGACTGCGATCCCGGCGTCGCGGAGGCGTTCCGCATAGGACCCCGGCCGCTTCACCGAGTTGTTGGTCACGAAGACGAGCTTTTTGCCTCGCTCGAGGAGCTCTTGCAGCGTGCCGGCGCTCCCGTCGATCAGCTCACGCCCGACCCAGACCACGCCGTCGAGGTCAATCAGGAAGCCGTCGAATTCATCGGCAAGCGACATCCGCCGCAGGCTAAATGGTTGGGATCGATCATTTGGTTCAGGCGCGAGTTCGCCGACGAGGCCGGATCGATACCGTTTTGGCCATGAGCGGACCGAACGGAAGCGTCGTCCAGGCCTCGGAGGTGACCCGCCGCTACGGCGAGGGCGACGCGGCCGTCGATGCGCTGGCGGGCATCAGCACCGGTTTCGAGCGGGGGCACTTCACCGCGATCATGGGTCCCTCTGGCTCGGGCAAGTCGACGCTGATGCACATCCTCGCGGGCCTCGATAAGCCGACCACCGGCACTGTCTTCGTCGAGGACGTCGAGATCACGACGCTCGACGACGCCGACCTGACGAAGCTGCGCCGCGACAAGCTCGGGTTCGTCTTCCAGTTCTTCAACCTGCTCCCGGTCCTCACCGCTGAGGAGAACCTCGTCCTGCCCCTTTCGATCGCCGGTCGCAAGCCCGACCAGGCCTGGCTGGAGCAGCTGATCCGCACGGTCGGCCTCGAGGACCGGTGCACCCACCGTCCCTCGGAGCTGTCGGGTGGCCAGCAGCAGCGCGTTGCCGTCGCCCGCGCGCTCGTCTCCAAACCGGCGGTCGTCTTCGCCGACGAGCCGACCGGCAACCTCGACTCGAAGGCGAGCGCCGACGTCCTGCGCCTGCTGCGCCAGGCCGTCGACGAGTTCGGCCAGACGGTGGTGATGGTCACCCACGACCCCGCCGCCGCCGCCCACGCCGATCGGCTGATCACTCTCCGCGATGGCCGCATCGTCCAAGACGGTGTTCCCGGCTCGACCGCCGACGTGATCGAGCTGATGAAGCAGATCGACTAGCCCGCCTTGGCGCGCCTGGCCGTCAAGAGCCTCTGGGCCCGCAGGGTCCGCGCACTGACGACGACGCTGGCGGTGGTGATCGGCGTCGCCTTCGTCGCCGGCACCTACATCCTCACCGACACGACCTTCGCCGCCTTCGACGAAATCTTCGAAGACTCGCTGGCGAAGACCGACGTCGTGATCACGGCGAAGGAGGAGGTGCGCCAGGAAACCGGCGAGACGCCGAGCTTCAAGGCCACGGCGCTACCGAAGGTAAAGCAGGTCGATGGGGTGCGGGTGGCGGTGGGGCAGATCTTCACCGCTGGCGCGTTCTTCGACGCTGAGAACGAGCAGATAGGGACCAAATTCGCGCCTAAGTTCATCACCTCGAACATTCCCGAGAGCCTGGAGACGCAGACCTATGTCGAGGGGCGCAAGCCGCGCGACGCGAAAGAGGCCGCGCTCGACCAGGGCGCCGCGGAAGAGGCCGGGCTGGGAATCGGCGACACGCTCAAGCTGGCCTCGGTCGAACGGGTCGCCGCTTACCGCATCGTCGGGCTGACCAAGCTTGGCGATGCCTCCTGGGGCGGCGCCAGCATTGCCGGGCTGGTCTTGCCCGAGGCGCAGCGGATCACCGACAAGGGCGGCGAATTCGACCAGGTCCTGATCGCCGCCGCCGACGGCGTCTCCGAAGAGACCCTGAAACAGCGGGTGCAGCGGCGGCTGGCCGACCCCGCGCTGCTGGTCGAGACGGCTGAGGAAAATGCCGCACGAAACTCCGATCAGATTCACGAAGACCTTGGCTTCCTCCGCATCGCGCTGCTCGTCTTTGCCTTCGTTGCCCTCTTCGTTGGCGCCTTCCTGATCTTCAACACCTTCTCGATCACCGTCGCCCAGCGGATCAAAGAGTTCGGCATGATGCGCACGCTTGGCGCCGGCCGCGGCCAGATTCTCGGCTCGGTCATCGTCGAGGCGCTGACGATCGGCATCCTCGGCGCTCTGCTCGGCCTCGCCGGGGGCTACGCGATCGCGGTTGGCCTCAACGCGCTCTTCGTCGCGGTCGGGATCGACCTGCCGACCACCGCACTGGTCACCAAGACCCGTACGATCGTCGTCTCGCTGCTGATCGGGGTCGGCATCACCCTGGTTTCCTCCTTCATCCCCGCCCTGCGCGCAACCCGCGTACTGCCGATCGCCGCCCTGCTGGCGCTCGAGCTGCCGCAGAGCCGTCGCCGAGGGGTTGTCATTCTCGGCCTCGCGGTGCTGCTTGGCCTGGCGGGTCTGGCAATGGTCGGCGCCGGGCTCTTCGGCGGTGCCGATGGCGGCTCGGCGGCCGGGCTGATCGGCGGCGGCGCGGTTGCCGTCCTGCTCGGCGTCTCACTCTTCAGCCCGCGCCTGGTCCCCCCACTCGCCTCGCTCGCTGGGCGCCCGCTCGAAATGTTGCGCAACCTCATCGGTCGCCTCGCTCGCGAGAACACCCAGCGCAACCCGGCCCGCACCGCGGTCACCGCCGCGGCGCTGATGATCGGCCTCGCCGTCGTCGCCTTCGTCACCGTCTTCGCCGCCGGGATCAAGAGCTCGATCGCGACCGCGGTCGACGAGAGCTTCCAGGGTGAGTTGGTGCTCCAGCACTCCGATGGCTTCTCACCGATCTCGTCGCGCGCCGCCGGGCGCGCTCGCCAGGTTCCCGGCGTCGAGTTGGTCTCGACCATGCGGGTCACTCAGGCGAAGCTCCTCGACGGGGGCGGCAAAGAGCGGGTCTCGGCGCTCGACCGCGACGCCGGAGAGGTGCTGACGATCGACTGGATCGAGGGGAGCTCGGAGACTTTGCGCTCGCTCACCGATGAAGAGGTGATCGTCGACAAGTCCCTGGCTTCCAGCAACAGCGTCGAGATCGGCGACGAGGTTGGCTTCCTGACCCAGATCGGAGCGAAGCCCCGCCTGCGGGTCGTCGGCGAATACGAAGACAAGGCCGAACTGTTCGGCGGCGCGATCGTCACCCAGCGGTTGATGGCGACCGCTTTCGATCAGCGAGATGACACGATCGACTTTGTCAAGCTCGCCCCGGGCGCCAACGCGGAAAAGGTCCATGCCGGCCTGATCAAGGCGATGGATCGCGAGTTCCCGGTGGTCGAGGTCCGCAACCAGCAGGAACTGAAGGAGAACCAGGAAGAACAGATCAACCAGCTGCTGGGACTGATCTACGCCCTGCTGGCTTTGGCTGTGATCGTCTCTCTCTTTGGCATTGCCAACACATTGGCCCTCTCGATCCACGAGCGCACCCGCGAGCTCGGGATGCTGCGGGCGATCGGTATTTCGCGGCGCCAGGTGCGGACGATGATCCGCTACGAGGCCGTGATCACGGCTCTGATCGGTGCCCTGCTGGGCATGGTGATCGGTGTGATCTTCGCGGCGCTGATCGCGCAGCCGCTCAAGGACGAAGGCTTCGCCCTCTCCTACCCGGTCGGCCAGTTGCTCCTGATGCTGGTCTTCGCCGCCGTGGCCGGTGTGGTCGCCGCGATTGGCCCCGCCCGCCGCGCCTCGCGCCTCGACGTGCTCGAGGCCCTGCACTACGAGTAGCTAACCAAGCGCCTCGGCGAGCAGGACGATCGTCCCGAACACGCCGGCGATCCCCGCCGCCCAGGCGACGACCCGGACCGGGGGGCCGCCGTGGATGCCCGTTTCGTGGACGGCTACGTGTCCTTTGCCGCGGGCGATCAGCCAGCGGTTGACGGGCACCGCGACGGCGCCCGCGACGACCAGCGCGACGGAGAGGCTGCCCCAGAAGAGGAGCGAGCCGGGCCCGGACTCCATCGCGCCCGGGACGAGCAGCATGATCACGTTGTCGACGATCTCCATCGTCGCGATGCTGAAGGTGTCGGACGCGAGCGCGATCGGGATCACCGTCGAGAGCGCCATGCCTGCTCGCAGCAGTGGGATGCTGGTCAGCGTGTAGCCGAAGAGGAAGGCGAGGGCGACCGCAAGCCCGATCGTTGCGAGGTCCGACAGGCCGACCGCGGTTCCGATCACCATCCCAGCCACCTCGCCGATCGCGCAGCCGGTAAGGCAGTGCAGCGTTGCGCTGACCGCGACCGCGGTGAGGGCCGACCCCTCGGTCGGCATCTCATGGTGGTGATGGTGGTCGTGGCTGTGGGCGTTGGCGTCCATGGATGAGCTCCGGTGCAATGGCCTCTCAGCTGAGGCCCATGCGCAGGGCTCCTGCGATTTCGTGCATCGCGGCACGGGCCGTGCGGCTGATCGCCGTCATGTTGGCAAAGCCGTGGATCAGGTCGGTATGGCGGTGCACGGCGACGGAGACGCCGGCGGCACGCGCCCGCTCCGCGAACAGCTCCGCCTCGTCGCGAAGCGGGTCGAAGCCGGCGGTAGCGATGTAGGTCGGCGGCAGCCCCGAGAGGTCGGCGGCGCGCAGCATCGATATGCGCGGGTCCGTGCGGTCTGTCTCCTTGGTCAGGTAATGCGACTCGAACCAGTCCATGTCCGCCCGGGTGAGCAGGAACCCATCGGCGAAAAGGTCACGCGATCTCTGTCCACCGACCGTGTCGGTTACCGGATAGAGCAATAGCTGCATTGCGGGTCGCCGCCCGCCTCCGGCGTGCGCCAGCAGGCTGACCGCCGCGGCCAGGTTCCCGCCCGCGCTGTCGCCGGCAACGGCGATGTGGGCCGGATCGGCGCCGAGCTCCGCTGCTCGCTCGGTGGCCCAGTGGAAGGCGGCAAAGGCATCTTCGACTCCCGCCGGGAACGGGTGCTCGGGGGCGAGGCGGTAGTCGACCGAGAGGACCCGAGCGCCGACGGTCGAGGCGAGGAAGCGACAGGGACCGTCGTGCGTGTCGAGGTTGCCGATTACCCAGCCGCCACCGTGGAAGTAGACGAGCAGCGGCTGGGGTGGCTCCGGCAGGCCATGGGGGGTGTAGAGCCGCGCCGGGATCGGTCCTCCGGGCCCGGGGATCTCGATGCCCTCGATCGCTGCCATCGATCGCTGCGGCCCCGCCACCGCCTTCGCGTTGGCCCGGTTGTGCGCCCGGGCCTCCGCCACCGAGCCCTTGGTGATCGAGTCATCGCCAGCCAGCCCCGCCAGCCAGATCAACGCGCGGATATCGGGGGCCAATCGTTGCCCGTCGAGGGAGGGTGAGCGCCTGAAGAGGATTCGCTGCGCCCGGGCCGGAAGCCCGCAAATGGATCTGACGATCTGGTGTTCGAGGCGCGGGAAGCGGGGGATTGCCACGGCGGCAGGCTATGGGATGGATGGGGGGAGAGGCTTTGGGCTCTCGCGACTTATAGGGCCATGAGGATGCGTTGTCACTTACTCATCGCGGCAGTGGCGGTCGCTGTACTGTCGCTCCACGGCCCTGGGGCGAGCGCCGCCCCAGGGCCGTGGCTGGGCAAAGCGGGTGTCTCCCCCAATGCACCGGCGACCGGCAGCTCCGCGCACATCGTGCGCTGCAAGCACCCCTCGGCGCTGCGGCTGATCCGCTTTGAGGACGGCTCCGCCCGCCTTCATTGCGGCCGCCGTGTCCTTCTCCGAGTCTCCGCTCCCGGCTAGGCCGGGCCGCGCAGGCTCAGGTATGTCGCGGCCTAGGGGAAGGTGATCGTGACGTCCGGAATCTCAAAGAATTCTTCATCGTCGTAATCGAACGCGACGAGGTCGAGCTTCACATCCTCGCCGGGGGAGATGTCCTCGACGATGTTGCAGTACCCCTGCTGGGTATCGACGGTCTGGTTGTTGATCGACTCGACCAGGATCCCCACGTTGGGGTCAAAGAGGCCGACCTGATCGGCGGGGGTGTCCCTGACCACCGAGGTGACCAGCATCGCCCCAGATTCGCCCTGTTCGGTGGGGAGCGCGGCGACGCCGAATCCTGCCCATCCGATCGATTCGCCGGCGGCAAGCTTTGGCACGGTCTCGTTGAGGGTGTCAAGGCTGATCGCCCCACCCTGGCCCTCGGTTTCCCCGCCGCCGACCGTGTTCATGCCGACCAGCAGTGCCCTGTCGTTGACCAGCGGGCCGCCCGAGTTGCCGGGGTTGATCGCCGCGTCGGTTTGGAGCATGTCGGCCAGCAGGATCGACCCGTTGTTGTTCGGGTCGTCGAATATGTCGCCAAAGCCCTCTCGAACCTGGGTGTCGAGGGCAGAGAGCGACCCCGAGGTGATCTGGTAGTCGGCTTTGAGGAAGTCGAGGTCGCTGGTGCTGTTCCCGGGGAAGCCGACTGCAAAGACGGAATCCCCCTGCTTCACGTCGGAAGGCTCGGCGCGCTCGAGTGTGGCCAGGCCGCCGGGGGGCATCCGCAACACGGCGATGTCCTGGCACGGGGCCACCCCGACGACGTTGGCGTTATGCAGCGCTGTCGAGTCGAAGCCGGCCTGGAAACGCCTGCCTCCGTTGATCACATGCGCGTTCGTGACGATCAACCCATCGTCGGCGTCATAGACCCAGGCGCTGCCGCCGCCGACGATTCCGCTTTCGTGATCGCGTGCGACCACCTTCAAGGTGGAGGGTTCGAGGTGTTCGGCGACCTCCTGAGCGTCGAGAGGCTCGTCGCTGCTGTCGCCCGAGAAGACACCGGCGATCGCCAGCACCAGCAGCAGCAGGACCACGCCGCCGCCGACCGCCGCGGCGATGATCGCCGGTTTGGGCCCACTTCCACCTTTTTTCGATGCGGCCGGGGGAGGCGGAGGAGGAGGCGGCGGTGGCTTGGCGGCTTGGCCGGCGGGTTTTGGCGAGAACTGCGTTTTCCCAGCGTCTCCCCCCGGCCCGGAAGCGACAAGCGTCGTCTCTCCGACCTTGATCTCCTCGCCACCCTCGAGCACGGTCGGCCCCGAGATCTTCGCGCCGTTGACGTAGGTGCCGTTGCGCGACCCCAGGTCGGTGATCTCCGCTTTGCCGCCGGGCAGCTGCTTGAGCGCCGCGTGCTCGCGGGAGACCTCAGCGTCGTCGAGGGTGAGGTCCGCTCCCTCGTCGCGGCCGATGACGAAACGGTCGCCGCTGAGCTCGACCTGTTTTCCGGCGTTTGCCCCCGAGCCAATCTTCAGCGCGAAGAGAGGAGGCCTGGCGCTGATCTTGGTCGCACCTGTATCGCCGCCTTGTGTATCGCCGCCCTGGGTGTCGCCGCCACGGGTATCGCCACTGCTGGGCGGAGCAGGAGGCCCGGAAGCGACAAGCGTCGTCTCTCCGACCTTGATCTCCTCGCCACCCTCGAGCACGGTCGGCCCCGAGATCTTCGCGCCGTTGACGTAGGTGCCGTTGCGCGACCCCAGGTCGGTGATCTCCGCTTTGCCGCCGGGCAGCTGCTTGAGCGCCGCGTGCTCGCGGGAGACCTCAGCGTCGTCGAGGGTGAGGTCCGCTCCCTCGTCGCGGCCGATGACGAAACGGTCGCCCACGGACTCGATGGTTTTGCCGGTTCCGCTTCCCTTGCTGATTTCGAGTCTCAGAGCGCTCTCCCCAGTTGAATTTCGAGCAAACTATCTGACCTGGAGCGACACAGTCAAGACGGTTCAGAAGTCCCTGTCTGAAAGCAGGCCCGAGCGGAGCGTCGCCTCGGCGAGCGCGCCGCGCTTGCGGTTCTGCGGGAGGTCGGAGAGCGCGAACTTGACGAAGAGCGTGCGCAGATGGGACTTGACCGCCACCTCGCTGAGGTGAATTGCGTCCGCGATCTCGCGGTTTGTCGCGGGAGAGGCGTAGGGGCCCTGGTCGCGGAGCGGGCGGCACAGCTCGGCGAGCACCCGCCGCTGAGTCTTCGACAGATCGGCGTCGACCGTCGCCTCGACGGCCATTGCTGTCTCACCGACCTCGGTCGCCGCCGGCTCGTGGTAGGAGATCTCGGTTGCACCCGCCACGATCACGTCGCCCGCTCGCAGGCGACGCCTCCCGGCCAACCGTTCGCTGTTGACGTAGGTGCCGTTGCGCGAGAGGCCGTCGTCGGCGATGGTCCACGCGTTGCCGACCCGCTCGACCAGGGCGTGCAGCCGTGAGACTTCACCGTCCCACTCGAGCGCGATGTCCGCCCCGGGGTCGCGTCCCACCGACAGCGACCCCTCGACTCCACCCAGCTTGACCAGCCGCTGCGTTCCCTCGGCGTCCCGCAGCAGGAGGAACGGCTCGCCGAGCCGTTCGGTTTCGATCCGCGCCTTCAGCTCGGCCGGCGTCGACCGGTGCAGGTCGGGAGGGCTCACTGAGCGTCGCTTGACGCCCGGCCTCGCTCGAGCGAGGACAGCGCCTTGTCGAGCCGAGCCTCGCTGGCCCGGACGCTGCGCTTGGCGGCCTCGAAGCCCTCGGCGTTGCCGGACTGTGCGCTGGACGCCATCGCGCGGTAGTCGGCCTCTGCCGCGGAGATCGCCGAGCGGGCGGTGGCGACTTGGCCGGCAAGCACGGGGCCGACCTCGAGGCGACCCAGCCGCCGCGCGACTGCCGCGTAAGCGTCGGCAAGACGATCGGCTGCTGCTGCCTGCTCACCACCTGTCTTCGCCTTCGCCAGCCCTTGCCGCCCACCCTCGCGGTCGCCGCTGAGGTCGGTCACGGCTCGGGAGAGGGCCTGCTCGACGTCGGTTGGGGTGGCGAGCGGGTAGGGCTGGCCTTGGACCAGTTCGAGCGTCTGGGCGATCGACTCGCAGGTCGCTTCGAAGTTGGGAGCCCCCGCCACCGAGTAGCAGGCGACGGTCGCGACGCTGGCGGTCGATGGGGCCGCGTACAGCGTCAGGTCCCGGTCGAACCCGCGCAGCGTCACGTCGCGGTAGCGCAGCGCCTCGAGCTCGCCCAGCGTGACGGGAAGGGGCTGCGGCAGCTCACCCACAACGCGGGAGACGAGCGGGGCGGGGAGGAGCCGTGACCCACTCGCGTCGGTCATGCCCGCCATCGCCCCGGACGCGTCGCGTTGGGTGGGGGCGACCCCGACGGCGTCGCGCAGCCTGAGCCCCGGGACCGCCGGCCGTTCGCTGCTTGAGGTGGCCGACCAGCCGCTCGGCGCGCGGAGCGATACGGCGTCCCCCGAAACCGATGTCGTCAATTCCGGCGCCTCCTCGCCGCCGAGCGCCCGGCCCCCGACGAAGGCGAGGGCCCCGAGCACGGCGATCCCGGCGACTCCCAGCCAGGGTGCCCTTGCTCTTCCCGGCGGCATCTTCCGCGTCGGCGTGGCGCCCTCACTGGTCTCCGCCGCGGCGCCCGGCGCCATCGTGGTCTCGCCGGGCGCGGGGCGGACGCCATGGGCAAGCGCGCTCTGTGGCGGAGGCCTGGTCGCGGCGGCGGGCCCACTGCCCACCTCGGCTGTCGCCGCCGCGATCAGCTCGCTCGCGCTTTTGGGTCGCTCCTCGAGCTCCTTGGCCATTCCCTGGGCTACCACCGCATCGAGCCCGGCCGGCAGGTCGTCCCTGACCGCGCGGATGCTGGGCGGCTTGTCGTTCAGGTGCGCGTAGAGAACGGCGGCGTCGGAGGGAAGGACGTACGGCACCGACCCCGTCAGGCACTCGTACAGGACCCCGCTCAGCGCGTAGATGTCGCTGGCCGACCCGGCGGGCTCCCCGCGCACCTGCTCGGGGGAGACGTAGTCGATCGTCCCGACGATCTGGCCACTGCGGGTGAATGCCGTCTGATCCCGGCCGCGGGTCAGGCCGAAGTCGGCCAGGAAGGGGTGGTCGTCCTCGGCGACGAGGATGTTCTGCGGCTTCACGTCGCGGTGGACGAGCCCCTTGGCGTGGGCCACGTCGAGGGCTTCGGCCACCGGCGCGAGGATGTCGAGCGCCCGGCCGGCGTCAAGCTCTTCGGCGACGATCAGCTGCTTCAGCGTCACCCCCTCGACGAGGCGCATCGCCAGGAAGAGCCCTTCGTCGATTTCGCCGGCCTCATAGACCGTGACGACGTGCGGGTGCTCGATCGTGGCCTGCAGCTGGCCCTCGCGGCGAAACCGTTTGCGCAGGCCTTCGTCGTCCACCAGCCCGGTGCGCAGGACCTTGAAGGCAACCCGCCGGCCTAGTTCGAGCTGGGTCGCTTCATATACCTCGCCCATCCCGCCCCGACCCAGCAGGCGCTCGATTCGGTACCCCTTGATCTCGTCGCCTTTCGCGAGCACCGCGAGAGCGTAGCCCCTCCCGTGCCGCCCGCGAGCCCAAGCTGACGCACTCGCCGGCGGAGTTGACGGCCACCGCCTCGACCGTGTACCCGGAGGCCCTGCGGGATGCGCGGCGGACTCCCAAGCTGAGCCGGTTGGCGCCGGGACGCAGCACGACCTGCCGCCGTGTGAGCCGGCGCGTGCCGCGCGGGCCGGTCCAGCTCAGCGCGATCGCCGCCTCTACCCGCTCGCCGGACACCAGTGTGAACCGGATCGACCGGTCGCCGCCGCGCGTCGTCGGGCGCCGCGCGAAGCGCAGCCGCAGGCCGCCGCGCTCACAGCCGGTTGAGGTGTCGTGGGAGCCGCCCACCGGCGGCACCGGCTCGATCGGGACGTCGAGAACGCCGTCGCCGCGGGGGCCCTTGCCGGCGCATGGCGACCCGTCGCGCAGGCGGAAGTCGGCCGCCGCGGCGTTCACGTAGCCGGGCTCACCGAAGACGTCGCCGCTGTGGGTGTAGCCCTGGCCACCGTAGACCTTGGATGGGTCGTTCTGGTGGATGCAGTTATCGGCGAAGGAGTTGCCGTGCGTGCTGCCGTCGACGGGGAAGTTGCCGACGATGCTCTCGGTGTCGCCCGGCCCCCAGGGCGGGTCGTATTCGGAGCGCAGCACCGCGCCGGAGACGATGTTGTCCTCGAAGCGGTTGTTCTCGGAGAAGTGGCCGTAAGCGGCGGAGCTGCCGACGTTGATGTTCGAGCCGTTGCCGTCGAAGACGTTGTGTTCCACCACCGCGCTGTCCACATCGGGCCAGAACTGCAGCCCCCGCGAGACGACGTCGTAGATGTAGTTGTCGCGAATCCGGGCGTCGACAGCGTTGACGAGGTAGAGGCCGTGCACGCCGGACTGGTCGGGGTTGCGCAGGGACTCGATGATCTCGGGGGAATTGCCGCAGTCGTGGATGCGGCTGCGTTCGACCACCAGTCTCTCCGCGATGACGGTGCCCGAGGCATCGCCGGCGGCGTAGCCGTTGCGGTGCCCGGCGTTCAGGCAGATGCCTCGCCGGAAGGTCATCTCCGTGTAACGGAAGGTGATCCGGTCGCCGTGGACCACGAGCATCGTCCCCCTGTCGTTGTTCCCAGGAGAGTCGGTGAAGCGGACGCGTTCGAAGGTCAGGTCGTGGACGCCACCCTTCAGCCACATCGCTCCTTTGACGACGGCCGGTGAGCCGGCGGGGTCGGCGGTCCTGATCTTCACCGGGTCCCCGACCTGGCCGCCGGCGTTGTCGACGATGAAGGTCCCGATCGGCTCGACGAACGTGGAGCCGGGCGGCAGGCACCCGTCTTCGCCGGGGCCTGTGATCTCGATCAGGCGGGCGATCGAGCGGACGGGCGCTCCCTCGGTTCCGGGGTTGGCGTTGCTCCCGGTGGGCGAGGCGAAGCGGTCACAACCGGCGTCGGCTGCGGCCGGGGTGGGCAGGATGGCAAGGGCGATTGCGACCAGGGTTGTCGCGGCAATCAGGGCCTTTCGGGCGGTGACGGACATCGGGCTCCCTCCGTGGTTAGTGCCGATGTGCAAAGCGTCGCCGTGCCTGTAGTCGCTCGCCAGGGACCCTGGGTATCGGGTTCCCCTACCCCGATTGGGGTTGGCTGGAGATCGCCTATCATCAACTGGGAATGGGGTTTGCAGCGCGAAAGGGGGGTCCGATTCGGCTTGCGGCGCTCTCCGGGGCGCTGGCTGTCCTCGCCTGCGTTGTGCCTGTTTCGGCCACGGCCAGCTTCGACAACCTGCCGGGCGAAACGCTGGGCGACGCCCCGTATGCCTCCGCGGCCGTCTTCGACCAGACGACCGCGCAGTTCGACACCAGCGCCTTCACCGAGCAGGCGCCGGAGATTGCCTCCCCCGCGGTATACCTGGCCTGCGGCGGGTGGGGTGCCAAGGACGCCTGGGTCCGATTCAACGCCGCGGTTGCCGGCAACCTGTTCGTGGAGGTCACGAAGACGACTCCCGGGGACCTCTTCTACAAGGTCTACATTGCGCCGACGACGAACCCGGCCTTCTCCGACCTCGACGAAACCGGCTGCAACGACGGCTTGAACGGCCCCACGGAGAGCTATGTCTTCGGCCACGAGATACCGGCGAACGCCGTCGCCTTCGTGCAGGTGCTGGTGCAGTGCGATGAAGCAGAACCGTGTAGTCAGGTCGAGCGGGAAACCGCGCCCGGCGGCCCGACCAGCGTCCGACTCCGATTCACCCCCCACAACGCGGACTCGGATGCGTTTCCCGACACGCTCGACGGCTGCCCCTCGGTTGCGGGCCCCGCGCGCGGTTGCCCGGACGGGGACGGGGACGGGGTGGGCTCGGCCGACGACAAATGCCCGACCACGTTCGGCAGGGCGAAAGACGGTTGCCGCCTACCGGATGAAGACGGCGACGGCTTCAACGCTAAAGCCCTGGGCGGTAAGGACTGCGACGACGACAAACGGAAGATCAATCCAAAGGCGCGCGACAAGCCGCGCAACGGCGTCGATGAGAACTGCGACGGGCGCGACGCCGCCTACCCGCGGATCAAAAACGAAATCTTTGCCCTCTCGGGCTTCTCGCCCCGCTTCGGTCGAACGGTCGGTTTCCTTGAGCCGTTCAAAGTCGGTGGCCTGCTTGTCAAAGGGATGATTGTGAGGCTGCGTTGCCAGGGTCGAGGCTGCCCGATCGCCAGAGAGGCTGAGGCGGTGAACAGCCGCAGGCGCGGCCTGACGATCGGCAGCAGGCTGGTTGGCGAGGTCCTCGCGCCCGGATCGAGAGTGACCGTGATCGTCACCCGTCCCGGTTTCATCGGCAAAGCGAAGCGCTACACGATCCCCGGCCACGGTGGGCTCCAAACCGAGACGCTATGCGTGTCGCCGGGTACGGTGACCCCGAAGAAGAAATGCCGGTGACCGCGCGGAAGAGTGCGGCCTGGGCGCTCGCCGCGCTCTTGGTGGTCGGGGTTGCCTTCGCCGTGGGGATGGCCACGGCGCCCGACGCGACCGCGCCCAGCGCCAAGGGCGCACCGGGGCCTCAAGCCGTCGACCTTCCGAGCTTGGGCAAGGTGGCGCCGCTCCCGGCGCTGCATCAAGAACCCACCGAAGCAACGGAGATCTCGGCTCCCAGCGAATCCGGTGAAGTGACAGAAGAAACCTTTGTCCCCGAATCTGCGCCAGAAGGTGGTGGAGAAGGTGGTGGTGGCGGGGGAGGTGGTGGTGGCGGGGAAGAAATAGTGCCCGAAGGGCACTGACCTCGAATCTCACAACGGCCCCGAGGGGCTAACAGCTCTCGCCAGCCGGTCCCAGGCCGTTGAGGTTTTCACGCACCCAGGCAGCCAGTCGAGTCAGGTCGGCGGCTCCCACTTCGAATGAGCCGGAGTCGTCCTCGGCGGCGATCGCCACGGCTACCCCGGAACCGCCCTCCCGCAGGATGCCGGCCTGTCTGACCAGATAGGCCCCGGAGCCGGCCTCCGGCCCCCAGCCCCCCTTGAAGCCGAGCTGCCAGCTTGAGTCGAAGCCCGCTTCTCCCAGCCCCCAGCGCTGTTCCGGAACCACCCCGCCCATCAGGTCCAGGACGTACTCGGTCCCCACGCTGTCGAGCAGGCACCCGTTGGCCAGGGAGCGGAAGAACAGGGCCGACCTTTCGAGCGACCACTCCGTTTGCCCGTACGTCGACATCGCTCCCGGGGGCGGTGGCGCGGTTGTCACCGTGGTCGCATGGTCACCCGCCACGCCCAGCACCTTCTCGATTGCGGCGCTGGCCTCCTCCAGGCCGCCGTGGATCTTTTCCAGCTGGCCGAACAGGCTCGCCGCCGCTTCGTTGTCGGAGGCCTGCAGCGCGTCGGCGGCCCAGCCCCGCTCTTCCGGGGTAAGCCCCTCGGCGCCCCTGCCGCGCATTAGCGTGACCAGGATCGGGACCTTGATCGTGCTCCAGGCGTGGCCGCCCTGAAGCGGCCCGAGCGTCTCGACCTGTCCGTGTCCGAGGGGCACCAGGGCCAGGCCGATCTCGGCCGGCATCGATGCGGCGAGGGACGCGAAGGACTGAGAGGCCCCCGGACCGAGGAGCGAGCCGTTCGAAGGCCGCGCTTGCTTGCGCTTGGGAGCCTTCTGCTTGGTCTCGTGCTCGGGTGGCGTCGTGGCCGTAGGCGCTGTGTCGGTTTTCTCGCTGGAGCTATTGGGTCCACACCCCGTGGCGCCGGCCAGGCCGAGCACGAGTGCGGCAATCGCAACCAGACGCCGCATCAGCTCTTCGCCGCCGATTGGCGGCGAAGAGCGAGCCTAGGGGAAGTAGACCGACGCGCCAGCGCCGCCGGTGCAGGCATGCGGTGTCCCCCCAGTGCATTCCATCTTGTAGGTCTTGCGGGTGGTCGGGCTGAAGGCGAAGATGACCCCGCTCCCCGTCCCGACTTCTTCCCGGTACGCGGCCTCGACGTTTGCGGCAAACGGGCAGCTGGTGCGGGCGCCGGCGAAGATTTCGCTGCCGCACGAGGTGGTCCCGGGCGGGCGGCTGAGCGGCTGTCGCGTTGGCGTCGGATTCGGGGACGCTTCCGGTCGGGGCTCTGGGGCCAGCCCCGGAGCAGCCGACTCTTCCGGGCTCACCGACTCCAGGCTTGGCGGTTCTGGGTCTGGGCTTGACTCGCCACCGCCGCTTGCGATCACGACCGCGACGATGGCGGCGAGCAGGCCAACCCCGACGAGAGCCGGTATCCAGACCCGCCTCTGGCCGAGCAGGCCACGGTCCCCGGCGGCGGAAGGGGGTTGTCCGCCGGTCTGAGTCATCGTTTGGACCGGCGGAGGTGGAGGTGGGGGTGGCGGAGGTGGCGGAGGCGGAGGCGGAGGCACCGCGGCCACTGTCGGCGACGGCGAGGAGACCTGGGTCGCGCCCGGCGCCGCCTCCCCCAAGGCGACTGAGCGCTCGTCTTGGGTGGCGCTCGCCCCCTGAGCGGCCGCGATGGCGGCGCGGCCGAGGTCCCCGGCGGAGGGATAGCGGTCCTCGGGGGCTTTCGACATCGCTCGCTCGATCACCCCATCCAGGGCCTGGGGGAGGTCGGGCCGCTGCGCCGTGAGTGGCGGCGGCGGCTCTTTTACGTGCGCGAACAGCCTCGCGATCTCGGTGTCCTGGTTGAAGGGGACCCGGCCGGCCAGGCACTCGTAGAGCACGCATCCGAGTGCGTACACATCGGAGCGGGCGTCGAGCTGGCCTCCTTCGATCTGCTCGGGGGACACGTAGTCGACCGTTCCCACCCATTGCCCGGTCTTGGTCATCTGGCTGGCGTTGGTGATGCTCTTGGTCAGGCCGAAGTCGGTCAGGTAGACCCGCTCGCGCCCGGCCTGCTGGGTAATCAGGATGTTGCGGGGCTTCACGTCCCGGTGCACAAGCCCCTTTTCGTGCGCCGCGTCGAGGGCTTCGGCGACCTGCTCGATGATCCCCATCGCCCTGTGGAGGTCCAACTGGCCCTCGCTTTCGATCAGCCCGCACAGATCGGAGCCGGGCACGAAGCGCATGACCAGGTAGAGGGCGCCGTTCTCCTCGCCGGCCTCATAGATCGGGATCACGTTCGGGTGCTCGATCGAAGCGGCTGTCTGTGACTCGCTGGCGAAGCGCAGCTGGAACTGCTCGTCCCCGGCGAGCTCCGGCGCGATCAACTTCACCGCCACGGTCCGTTTCAGGTCCAGCTGGGTCGCTTGGTAGACGACTCCCATGCCGCCCCGAGCGACCACTCCCTCGATCCGGCAACCCGCGAATTCGTCTCCCGGCCGTAGCTCGGTCACCGTCGCTTTATAGCCGACCACCCGGCTCTGGGGGGCTCGCGCCTAGCTCGCGGGCGGTTGGTAGGGCGTCGGCCGCCCGAGGGGCAGTGGCTTCGGATCGGGGTCGCCCTCGACCCGAACCGTGAGGCGAACCGGCTTGCGGCCCTTGACGCGGATCCCGCCCGGCCAGGCCGTGCGCGGCCTGTCGGTGCAGGGCTCGAACGTCACTTCGCTGAACCCGTGGGCTCTGCCGATGATCCCTGTCGGGTTGCCGTTCCGGTCCTCAAAGCGCCCGTAGTAGAGGAAGACACGCTGCCGTTGCCGTGGCGGCACACTCAGCGTCACCAAGTCGCTGCCCTTGGTGATTACCGGCATCTTCGCGATCAGGTGGCCGCTGTTCGTTTCGCTCATCTGGCTGAGCGGATCGCGAAACACCCCCAACGTCCCCGCGATAACCGATCTGCTCCGCCAGTTGGGTGGCCCGCTTCCATCCGTCACCGGCCCCCGCTCACAATCAGCAACCTGCGTTTTCTGGGGAGCTTTGGCGGTAGCAGGAGTGGCAATGAAGATTGCCACTAGCAAGGCACCCAGAGCTCCGATTTTTCTTGAACCTGCCACGGGGGCAGGGTACCCAAACGCCCTGCGGAAATATTGCCCTCGATTGCCTCGGTTCGGATAGTTTAGGCACGCTATGGAGGCAGGCTCAAACCCACCCGCGGGCTGGTATGCCGACCCGCAAGGACAAGGTCAACGGTATTGGGATGGCGAGAAATGGACCAGCAACATCGCTCCGGGTCAGCCTATGGCCGGGCAGCTCCAGGTCGTCGGGAGTCGTACAAACGGCATGGCAATCGCCTCCTTGGTGCTCGGCATCATCTGGATCTATGGACTCGGGGCGCTGCTCGCCCTGATCTTCGGACTGATAGCCCAGAAGCAAATCGACGAATCCGAAGGCATGCAAACCGGTCGCGGCATGGCGACGGCAGGGGTTGTTCTCGGGATCGTCGGTCTGGCCGGCATCCTGTTCATCGTTCTTTTTGGCGTGAGCAGCTTCTACTAAGCAGACTCGCCCCGCTGTCCCAATCGCGGTTACTCTGAGCCCTCGATGACTCGCGTATGTCAAAACTGCGGGAAGCCAGTCTTCGGAGACAGCCGCTTTTGCGAAGAGTGCGGTTCCTCATTGCCGCCGACCGCACCACCCCCTGATCCTGAGGGGATGCCGCCGCCGGAGATGCCTCCACCACCACCGATGCCGGCCCCCACACCCTCCGTTCCACAGCAGATCGCGTTACAGCGATCCAGCGGTCGAACCGCGACGGGCACGATTGTCCTGATCCTCGGGGTGGCCGCACTGCTGCTCGGGATCGCCGGTCTCGTCGTGGCCGATCATTACAAGCCCACTTTTGAAAATGCGTTCGCGAATGAAGGCGATGTCTTTTCGCCAGACACTTACGACGCTGTGCGAGCGGTCTCGTGGCTGCTGATGGTGGGTGGGATTGCCGGCGCCGTCGTCGGCATTGTGCTGCTTAGCGCTCGCCCTCAGGTGGTGATGCAGGCGCCGACGCACTTGGTCATGCCCCCACCGCCCGCACCCCCTTCGGAAGCACCGCCACCGCCACCGCCACCGGCAGCACCAATTCCTCCTGAAGTCGTCAAGCCGCCCTTCGCGGCCCACTGCGAGCAGTGTGGCGAAGAGATCACACCGACGAATCGGTTCTGTCCGGAATGCGGCGCTCCACAAAACACGTCCCGCGAACAATCCGGGACACCCCTATAACGACGCTGCGACTCAGCCGCAGCCGGTGTTGTTGCCGCAGGATGAGCAGGTGTAACAAGACCCCGTGCGCTGCATCATGCCGCCGCACTGCTCGCAGGCTGGCCCGAGCTCGAGGCCGGACATCTTGGCCGGACGAACCGGGGGGGTTTCGGTGAAGGCCTCAGCCGCGGGGACTGCCTCGCCGCCCGTTGCCTTGGCTTTCTCTGCGTCGTTGCCGTTGCCCGGCTTGGAGTGGCCGTTGCCGCCGTTCCCACCGTTGGCCGGGCCCGCGGTGTCGCCGGTCGGTATCCCGAGCCCGAGCTGGGAGGTCTCTGCCTCCTGCTTGGCACGAACCTCCTGGGTCATGATCCCCAGTTCCTGCAGCGTCTCGGTGTCCTCGACGAAGCGGCTCGCGACCCAGCGCATGATGTAGTCGGGCAGCGATTTGGCGAAGGGGATCTCCGGGTTGCCGGTGATGCCCTCCGGCTCGAAGCGCATGTAGCTGAACTTGCGCACGAAGACCTCGAGCGGGACGCCGTACTGGAGGCCGAGCGAGATCGCCGTCGCGAAGGCGTTCATCAGCCCCCGCATCGTCGAGCCCTCCTTGCCGATGTCGGTGAGGAAGATCTCGCCGACGTTGCCGTCGTCGTACTTGCCGGCGGTGATGTAGCCCTCGTGGCCGGCGATCGAGAACTTGTGGGTGATCGATTCGCGCTCGCGCGGCATCCGCTTGCGCTCCGGCGGTGCGGGAGCCTGCTCTGCCTCGGCGCCCTTTTCCTCCTGGGCGTCGGTGCGCAGTGCCTGCGCGGTCTTCGAGCCGTCGCGGTAGATCGCCAGCGCCTTCAGCCCGCCCTTCCAGCCGCGCGTGTAGGCATCGGCGATGTCCTCGATCGTCGCGCTCTGCGGCAGGTTGACCGTCTTTGAGATCGCACCCGAGATGAATGGCTGTGTCGCTGCCATCATGTCGA
The DNA here is from genome assembly GCA_040901495.1 of Solirubrobacterales bacterium. Classification (GTDB taxonomy): domain Bacteria; phylum Actinomycetota; class Thermoleophilia; order Solirubrobacterales; family 70-9; genus VRUE01. Next base: position 12,133 of record JBBDYO010000074.1, on the reverse strand, counting down.
TGTGGCCGGTGTGGGAGATCGCCCGCTCGCCGACCGCGACATCGAAGACCGGCAGGTGCTCGTCCTTCAGGCCCGGGGCGCCGACGATCGTGTTCTCCTCGGCGATGTAGGCGTTGATCTGCTCGACCTGGGGCTCGGCGTAGCCGAGCGTGCGCAGCGCCAGCGGCACCGATTTGTTGACGATCGTCATCTGCCCACCGCCGACCAGCTCCTTGAACTTGACCAGCGAGAAGTCGGGCTCGATCCCGGTGGTGTCGCAGTCCATCAGGAAGCTGATCGTCCCGGTCGGGGCCAGCACCGTCGCCTGGGCGTTGCGGTAGCCGTGTTCCTCTCCCAGCTCGACCGCCTCGTCCCAGGCCCGCTGTGCGGCCGGCAGCAGCTCGCCCTTGATCCCGGTCGGGTCGACGTCGTAGGAGGCGTCGCGGTGCATCCGCATAACGCCGTTGTGGGCGTCGCGGTTCTTCTCGTACTCGTCGTAGGGCCCGGTTGCCCCGGCGGCGATCAGCGCCGACTGGCGATAGGCGCGGCCGGTCATCAGCGCCGTGATCGCGGCGGCGACGTTGCGGCCCTCGTCTGAGTCGTAGGGCAGCCCATCCGACATCAGCAGCGCGCCGAGGTTGGCGTAGCCGAGCCCGAGCTGGCGGAAGGCGTTGGCGTTGGCGCCGATCTCCTCGGTCGGGTAGCTCGAGTACCCGACGACGATCTCCTGCGCGAGGAAGACGATGTCGACCGCGTGCTCGAAGGGCTCGACGTCGAAGCTGCCGTCCTCACGGCGGAACTTCATCAGGTTGAGCGAGGCGAGGTTGCAGGCCGAGTCGTCGACGTGCATGTACTCGGAGCACGGGTTCGACGCGTTGATCCGCCCCGACTCCGGACAGGTGTGCCAGCGGTTGATGATCGTGTCGTACTGCACACCCGGGTCGGCGCAGCGCCAGGCGGCGTCGGCGATCTGGTTCATCAGGTCGCGCGCCGGCAGCGTCTTCGTCGTCGCGCCGCCGTTGCGGGCGGTCAGGTTCCAATCCTCACCGGCCTCGACCGCCTCCATGAAGTCGTCGGTGACCCGGACCGAGTTGTTGGCGTTCTGGTACTGGATCGAGGTGAAGCCATCGCCGTCGATCGACATGTCGAAGCCGGCGTCGCGCAGCGCCCCCGCCTTCTTCTCCTCGTCGGCCTTGCACCAGATGAAGTGCTCGATGTCGGGATGGTCGACGTCGAGGACGACCATCTTGGCGGCCCGCCGCGTCTTGCCCCCCGACTTGATCGTCCCCGCCCAGGCGTCGGCGCCGCGCATGAAGCTGACCGGCCCGCTGGCGGTGCCTCCCTTCTGCAGTGGCTCCATCGAGCCGCGGATGTTGGAAAGGTTGATCCCCGACCCCGAGCCGCCGCGGAAGATATTTCCCTCTTTTGTGTTCCAGGCGAGGATCGACTCCATCGTGTCCTCGACGCTGAGGATGAAGCAGGCCGAGCACTGCGGCGTCTCCTCGAAGCCGACGTTGAACCAGACCGGCGAGTTGAAGGCCGCCTTTTGGTTGAGCAGGATTGAGGTCAGCTCCGCCTCGAAGGCGTCGGCGTCCTCTTCGGAGGCGAAGTAGCCGCCCTCGCGTCCCCAGCCCGAGATCGTGCCTGCGACGCGCCCGATCATCTGTTTGACCGAGCTCTCGCGCTCCGGGCTCCCGAGCTGCCCGCGGAAGTACTTCTGGGCGACGATGTTGGTCGCGTTCTGAGACCAGCTCTTCGGAAACTCGACCCCGCGCTGCTCGAAGGCCGGGTTCTCCGGATCGCCGATCACCGCGTCGCGAATCTCCCACTCGATCTCGTCAAACGGATGCGTCCCGGCGGTTGAAAAACGCCGCTCGATGACCAAGCCCTTGAGGTCGGTTGAAGCGGTGCTCATAGCGGTCTTGGACATCGACTGGCTCCTCTCACAGCAGCTTTCGGGGTAACTACGCAGGATCGCCAATCTCTCGGACGGCAAAACCCCTCAATTACGCAAATAGGGGCAGTCATTTGCGCGCTGGATTTCACACATATGGTGACAACTCCGCAAAGTCGGCACAAACCGTGCGCCCCCTTTACAAATGGGTCAATTGCCGTCCACTACAAGACGGCTTCGACCCCCCAACCGACCCTCCTCCGCCTGTCGCTGCCCCTGGGCGCTCAGCTGGGTTTGGGAACGCGGCCAATACTGGTTAATGGCGGCGGTACCCTATGTCCATGGTCGATGACCTTCGCAAAGGCGCCGAGCGGATGGGCGAGCGCCTCGAGAGCGCCCGTGGCGCGGCGGCGGATCGAGCCGGCGCCGCCAAAGATGCGATGGGTGAGCGGGCGACCGCGGCCAAAGAGGCGGCCGTCGAAAAGGCCGGTGCGGCGAAAGGGGCCGCGGCCGACGCGATCGCCGCGGTCAAGCCGAAGCTGCGCGGCGTCTCGCATGAGTGGGCCTTCTTCGTTTCCCTTGGCCTCGGCGCCGCGCTGATCATCGCTGCGAAGACCTCGGAGGCCACCCTGGCGGTCACCATCTATGCCGTCAGCCTCTCGGCCCTTCTCGGCACCAGCGCGCTCTATCACCGGGTCAACTGGAAGCGCCCGGACGTGCGCCTCTGGATGCGCCGGCTCGACCACTCGATGATCTTCTTCCTCATCGCCGGCACCTACACGCCCTTTGCGCTGCTGGCGTTGAACGGGCCGCTCGCCGACGCGATCCTCGTTGTCGTCTGGATCGGCGCGATCGCCGGCGCCATTGTCGAGATGATCTGGATCGACCACCCGAAATGGGTCGCCGCGCTCATATATATGTCGCTGGGTTGGGTCGCCGCGGTCGCCTTCCCGGGGCTATGGGGTGAGATCGGCTTCGGCGGAACGATGCTGGTCGCGCTTGGTGGCCTCTTCTACACGGCCGGCGCCGTCGTCTACGCCACCCAGCGCCCCAACCCCAACCCGCGGGTCTTCGGCTACCACGAGATCTTCCACCTCTTCGTCATCCTCGCCGCCGCCGCCCACTTCGCCGCGATCGCCTTCTTCGCATTGCCTGAGGCTTGAGCTCAGGCCAGGGCTGACGCGGCCCGCTCTTTGGCGGCCTCTATCAGCGCCAGCAGCTCGGTCTCGCGATCCTCGCGAATCAGCTCGACCGGGTCTGGGTCCCCGTTGACGATCCCCTCGAAGAACTCCTTGCGGTCTTGGTAGGTCGGCAGCGTGCCCTTGGCCCAGCCACGAGCATCGTTCAGCACCACCGCGAGCCTTGCGTACTCCTCGCCGAACAGCTCCGATATCTCTCGCTTCATCCGCTTCGCGAGGGCGGGGGAGGCCCCGGCGGTCGAGACCGCGATCGCCAGCGGCCCGGTGCGGATGATCGCCGGCAGGATGAAGTTGCAGAGCGGGGGGACGTCGACGACGTTGACCAGCATCGCTCGCTGCTCGGCATCGTCGTAGACGCCGATGTTGACCTCGCTGTCATCGGTCGCGGCGATCACCATGAAGACGCCTTCCAGGTCGGCCGCCCCGGCATACGGCCGCTTCTCCCACTCGATCGACCCCTCCGCCGCCAGCGTCTCCAGCTCGGGGTGGGCGACCGGGGCGATCAGCGTCACGTCGGCGTCGCAGGCGAGCAAGCCCTCGACCTTCTCCAAGCCGATGTCGCCCCCGCCGACCACCAGGCAGCGCCGCCCCTTCAGCTTCAGACAGGCGATGTAGAAGGGGGTCTCGAGCATGTCGCGCACGCACGACTGGTCGCAGATCCCCTTGCGGAGCTGGCAGACGCACTCCTTGCCGGCATAGGCCTGGGCGGGCATAGGGAAAGGTTAGAGGGAGGCGAGAGTCAGGCGAAGGCCCTCTTCGAGGGCGGTCTCCGCGCGCCAGCCCAACTCGCGCTCCGCCCGCGCGGGATCGATTGAGATCGCCTGTACCTCACCGACCCGGGCGGGGGCGAGCTCCGGCTCGAAGCCCTCGGCTTCTCCCAGCTCCCCCAGCAGCCGCGCCAGCTCCAGCACGTCGGTCTCTATCCCGGTGCCGATGTTGACCGGCCCGGTCGCCCCGGATCCCGCGGCGGCCAGCTCGGCGGCGACCACATCCCCCACATATATGTAGTCGCGGGTCTGCTTGCCGTCGCCAAACACGGTCGGCCTCTCCCCGCCGCGCAGCCGGCCGCAGAAGATCGCGATCACCCCCGCCTCGCCGAGCGGGTCCTGGCGGGGCCCGTAGACGTTGCCGAGTCGCAGGCTCACGGTCGACAGCCCATAGAGCCGTTCATACAGCGCCAGGTACCCCTCCGCCGCGAACTTGCTCTGACCGTAGGGGGAGAGCGGTTCGACCGCCGCCCCCTCGCTCAACGGCAGCTCCTTGTCGGCACCCTCTCCGTAGATCGCGCCGCCGGTAGAGGTGAAGACGACCCGTCCTACGCCTGCCTTCCGGGCAGCCTCGAGCACGTTCGCCGTGCCGCCGACGTTGATCGCGGCATCGAAGGCGGGGTCGGCGATCGACTTGCGAACGTCGATCTGCGCCGCCAGGTGGAAGATGACTTCGGGCCGTGCCTGGGCGGTCGCCTCGGCCAGGGCCGCTGCCTCGCGGATGTCCAGCTCGGCCAGCTCCGCCCCCGCCGCAAGCGCGCCGTCGAGGTTCTCCCGCCGGCCCGTCGAGAGGTCGTCGACGACGGCCACCTCGTCGCCGCGAGCCAGCAGCGCGTCGACCAGATTCGACCCGATGAACCCCGCTCCGCCTGTGACCAGTGCTCTCATCAGCGCGCCGATCCTATGGAGATTTCTTCCCCCTGAGCCGGCCGATGGGCCGAAATGTCCAGCCCGGTTGGACTTATCGGCCCATCGACGATCAAGAGGGGGCCGCCGAACGCCCCTGCTACCCTCGCCGCCCCATGAGGTTGATCGTCACCGAGAAGAACAACAGCGCCAAGAAGATTGCCGAGATCCTCGGCAATCACCCGGCCAGCGACAAAACTTACAAAGTCCCCTACTACACCTGGAAGGACTCAGACGGGGACCACATGGCCATCGGCCTCAAGGGCCACGTGCTCGGCCCCGCCTTCCCCGAGGGCTACTCGAACTGGCAGAAGACCGACCTGCACGACCTGATCGACGCCAAGCTGATCAAGGAACCGACCGACAAAAACGTCGTCAAAGCGATCCGCAAAATGGCCAAAGGGGCGGACGAGCTCGTGATCGCCACCGACTTCGACCGCGAGGGTGAGCTGATCGGCCTCGAGGCGCTGGAGGAGATGCTTGAGGCGAACCCGAAGCTCGGCTCGCGCGAGGACGCCGCGAACGGCAGCCTGACGATCAAGCGGGCTCGCTACTCGGCCCTCACCAAGGAAGAGATCGAGCGCGCCTTCTCCAACCTCGACGAGCTCTCCTACCCGCTCGCCAACGCCGGGGCCGCCCGCCAGGACATCGACCTGCTCTGGGGCGCGACCCTGACCCGCGCGGTCTCCCTCGCGACCCGCCGCTTCGGCTCCAACTTCCTCTCGGTCGGCCGCGTCCAGAGCCCGACGCTTGGGCTGGTCGTCGAGCGCGAGATGGAGCGCCGCGCCCACGTCGCGAAACCGTTCTGGGAGCTGTTCGCCAAGTTCGAGCACCCCGATGGCAGCTTCGAGACCCACCACGAGACCGACAAATTCTGGGAGCGCTCCGAGGCCGACGCGGCGCTGACGGGCACCTCGAGCCCTGGCACGGTCAAGGCCGTGACCGCGCGAAAGAACACGCGCAAGCCGCCGACCCCCTACAACACGACCGCCTTCACGACCGACGCCTCGAGCCGGCTCGGTCTCACTCCCTCCAGCGCGATGCGGGTCGCCGAGGACCTATATATGGACGGCTTCATCTCCTACCCGCGCACCGACAACACCGTTTACCCGTCCTCGCTTCCGCTCCGCGAGCTGGTCAGCTCGCTGGTCCAGGTCAGGGAGTTCTCGGCCGCCTCGGGTCTGCTCGACGGCGAGCTGACCCCGACGCGCGGCAAAAAAGAGACGACCGACCACCCGCCGATCTACCCGACCCAGGCGATCCACCCCGGGGCCCTCGAGGGTCCGAAGAAGCGCGTCTACGAACTCGTCGTGCGCCGCTTCCTCGCCACCTTCAGCCCGCCGATGATCAGCGAGTCGACCCGCGCCGACATTGAGGCCGGCTCGGAGACCTACTTCGTGCGCGGCTCGGTTGTCGTCGACCCCGGCTTTGCCGGCATCTACACCTACGCTCGCTCCGCCGACGAGGAGATCCCGAAACTCGAGGAGGGGCAGACGCTCGCGCTCGACGGCGAGCCCTGGATCGTCGACAAGGAGACGCAGCCGCCGTCGCGCATCTCGCAGGCGAAACTCGTCGAGATGATGGAGGAGCGCGGCCTCGGCACCAAAGCGACCCGCGCCGAGATCATCAAGAAGCTCTTCGACCGCGGCTACCTCTACAGCAATCCCCCGGTCCCCTCGGAGACGGGGATCGCGATGTATGAGGCCTTCAAGAAATTCGTGCCGCGGATGGCCACCCCTGAGATGACCGCGCAGCTCGAGGGGGAGATGGACAGGATCGCCGCCGGCGAGATGACCAAGGGCGATGTCGTCGGTGAGAGTCGCGACCTTCTGCACAAGACCTGGGGGGAAATCGACGAGAGCCGCGAGGACCTGGCCAAAGTCGTCTGGAAGGGAATGGACGAGGATCGCATCCTCGGCCCCTGCAAGGTATGCGAAGAAGCCGGTCGTACCAAGGAGGACGGATCCCCTCACATGCTGCGGATCATCCGCGCGAAAAAATCGGGCAAACGCTTCGTCGGGTGCAGCGGCTGGACCCTCGACGACCCCAACTCTTGCGACCAGACTTTCCCGCTCCCCCAGCGTGGCGACGTCTTCAGGCTTGAAGAGCGCTGCTCGGTCTGTGAGCGGACCCCGCGCCTCAAAGTCCAGCCGTTCCGCGGGCGCCCCTGGAACCTCTGCCTCAACGACGACTGCGAGTCGATGCAGGAGATGAAGAAACGCCGCGCCGAGCGCGAAGCGGCCAAAGCCGCGAAAGAGGCAATGGCGAAGAAGGCGCCGCCCGACGGCTCCCAGGATGGCGAGCCCGCCGCCAAGAACGGGAAAGGGAAAGGCGCAAGCAAAGCCGACACCGGTACCCGGCGGCGCAAACGCGCCAAAGCGGCAGCCAAAGGCTGAGGCCCCGCGGCGTTGTTTGTCTCCTTGGAGGGAATCGACGGCTCAGGCAAGAGCACCCAGGCGCGGCTGCTGGCCGAAGCGCTCGGCCCAGACACCCTGATGATCCGTGAGCCCGGCGGCACCGATGCGGCCGAGCGGGTCCGTGAGCTCCTTGCCGACCCTGCCCTCGACATCGACCCGTTTGCCGAGCTGCTGCTCTTCTCCGCTGCCCGCGCCGACCTGGTCAGCCGCGTGATTCGTCCGGCGGTCGAGGCTGGCGCCGACATCGTCGCCGACCGCTTCGCCGATTCCAGCATCGCTTACCAAGGGGGCGCCAGGGGCTTGGGGACCAGCCACGTGCTCTCGCTCACCGACACCGTGATCGACGGCCTCTGGCCTGACCTGACCGTGCTGCTGTGGGTCGATCCCGAGGTCGGCCTCGGCCGCGCCGAGGGCGAGGATCGCTTCGAGTCCGAGGGTCTCGAGCTGCAGCGCGCGGTCGCCGAGGCCTACAAGGAGATCGCCCAGATCGCCTCCGACCGGGTCGTCGTCGTCGACGCCTCCGGCACGGTCGAGGAGGTCCACAAGCGGGTGATGGAGGTCGTCCGGAGCCACTCACAATGACGCGACGGGGCAAAGGAGCTCGGCGGGTCGAGTTTGTATTCCATTTCGATAACAAAGTCGCCCCGCAAGGGCCGCAATGAGCATTGAGGCGGTGACCGAGCACCAGCCCGGCGCTCGCCTGGCGCTCTCCGCCGCTCTTTCCTCCGGGCCCAGCCACGCCTACCTCTTCCATGGCCCACGCGGCGTCGGCAAGCGCGCGGCGGCCCGCGCCTTCGCGGCCGAGATCCTCGCTGCGGCTGCCGCTGGTGTCGCCGGAACAGGGGCCAACGCGGTCGACGCCGCTGCCGCAGAAGAGGACGCCCGCCGCCGCGCTCTGCTCGACCCCTCTCCTCACCCCGACCTCGTTTGGCTTGCGCCCAGCGGCCCGCAGCACATGGTTGACGAAATTCGTGAGCGGGTGATCCGCACCGCCACCTACCGCCCGTTTGAGGGTGGCAGGCGGGTCTTCGTGATCGAGGCTGCGGAGGCGATGCGCGACGAGAGCCAGAACGCCCTCCTCAAGACGCTGGAGGAGCCGCCCGGGTTCGTCCACCTGGTCCTGATCAGCTCCGAGCCCGCCGCCCTGCTGGAGACGATTTCCTCGCGCTGTCAGCTGGTCGCGTTCGCTCCTCTGCCCGTCGACGCTGTCGAAGCCGCGCTCGCCGGAGAGGGGGCGGGGGATGAGCTCGCCGCTGCCGCTCGCCTCTCCGCGGGCAACGTCAACCTCGCTCGCTTTCTCCTGACCGAGCGTGGCAGGCAGCTCCGGGCCGAGTCGCTTGCGTTGGCGCGCGCGGCGCTGGATGCGGACCCGCCGCGGGACGATCCCGCCGCGGCCCCCGGCGCCGCGGGACAGCAATATGCCCCCTGGCTGGCGCTGCTCGGCAACGCCGAGTTGGCCGGCGAAAGCGCCGAGTCGAAAACCCGCGATGCCCTGGAGGGGGAGAAAGCCGCGGGAATCAAACGCTCCGCCCGCGACATCGCAGATGAGGCAAAGCGGGCCGGCCGCCGCCGCCGCACCCAGATCCTCGATCTCGGCCTCAGCCTCTGCGCGGCCTGGTTCCGCGATCTCACCGCGTCCGCCAGCGATGCCTCAGATGTGGTCTTCAACCGCGACCGCCTCGCCGAGCTTCAGGCCCAGGCCTCCCACCTGGACCTCGCTCACGCCCGCCGCGCTGCCGAGCTGGTGCAGGACACCCGCCGCCGCCTCGACGTCAACGTCTCCGAGGAGCTCGCCCTCGAGGCCCTCTTCTTTCGCCTCAGGGCTCTCTTCGCGTAGGCCCGTCGGGCTTGGCGGCGCCGGCGTTCGCCTCGTTCCGGTCTTCCGCCGCCGCGCCATTTCCCTCTGCCGCTTGCGCCTGGGCTTCCAGGAGAGCGCGCTCCTGAGCGAGGCGGGTTATCTGAGCGGCTTGGCGGGACATGATCACGCTGAAGTTGAGAGATAGGCCGAGCAGCAGGAGCAGGACGATCGAGAAGAGGGCGACGTTTGTGTCGCGCACTCCCATCGCGTCGGCGACGAACTCGAGCAGGCCTGGGAAGGCCGCCCCGCCCAGCATCCCCAGCCCGAAGAGGAACCAGACGACGCTGTAGCGCTCCTGCAGCCGGTCGCGGCGGATCAAGTCGAGGATCAGCAGCATGAACGCAATGGCGATCGCCGCCGCCAGGATCCGCGTCTGCGAGGTCAGGTGGACCGTCGGCTCCTCCGCGGCCGCCAGCAAGGCCTTCACTGCTCGGGCCCTGCCTTCCGCGGACGGAACTGGCCGACGACCAAGACGATCACTCCCTTGAAGATGAAGAACGCCGAGCGCAGCGGCGTCAGGAACGAGGTGCCACCGGCTCGCTCCAGCATCCGGACCGGCACCTCCTCGACCCGCAGTCCCTGGCGCACCGCCAGCTGCAGCGACTCGATCTCCGCGAAGTCCGGCGAGTAGCGCTCGCTGAACAGGGCCATCGCGCTCCTGTTCGCCGCTCGCATCCCGCTGGTTGTGTCGGTGAACCGCTGTCGTGTCGCCAGCGTCAGGAAGAACCTGAAGACGCTGGTGCCAATCCGGCGTGAGAACGTCGGCTTGTACTCCTCGCTCTCAGGGCCATCGCCGGGGTCATCGCTCCCGCCCCGGTCTCGATAGCGCGACCCGATCACGAGGTCGGCATGGTCGGCGTACACCTCATCCAGCAGCCGCACCACCTCCGCCGGCGGGTGCTGCCCATCGGCGTCTAGGTGAGCGCAGAAGTCATAGCCGTCGCGCAGCGCGTATAGGTAGCCCGTCTGCAGCGCCGCCCCCAGGCCCTGGTTGAACGGAAGCGAGGCGACGATGGCCCCGGTGTCGCGGCTCCGCACCGCGGTCGCGTCCGTGGAGCCGTCGTCGATGACCAGAATGTCTGCCTCTGGCAGGTGCCCTCGTACGTCCTCGATCACTCCCGCGATCGAGGCCTCCTCGTTCCAGGCCGGTATGAAGACCAACGTCCGCATCCCAGCGATTCTCCCACGGACGCCCGTCGCCCAACCCTTTGTGTTAGTAAACCTTCATGCGAAGGATCGGAATCCGTCTCTGGCTGGTGGGCGCCTTCGCCGCGGTTACCTTCGTCACCGCCGGTGTCGTCTACCTCCTCGGTGACCGGCCCCGGGCGGTGCTTGCCGCGACCGCCCTCGGCGTCCTCGTCGGCTTCCTGATCGCGGTTGGCATCTCCCACAGGGTGACGCGCCTCTCCCGCGCGGCGAAAGAACTTGCCGATGGGTCCTTCGATGCTCCGCTGGAGACTCGCGGCCCCGACGAGATCGGCGATCTCGCCCGCGCTCTTGATTCGATGCGGGCCTCTCTCAAAGAGAGCTTCGGCGTCCTGACCGCCGACCGCAACAAGCTGAACGCGATCTTCGACGGCCTCACCGACGCGGTGATCGTGGTCGACGACGATGGCCCGCTGCGCTTCTCCAATCGAGCCGCGGCGCGGTTGCTCGATCCGGCCGGCTTGCCACCAGAGGCGATGCTCCCCCACCTGAAGCGCGCCGCCGAGCTCGGCTTTACCGCCCATCCCGCACTGCGGATCGGCGATCGCGCCTACGCGATGTCGGCTCGTTCCCTGCCGGACGAGCGCGCTGTTCTGGTGGTCGCGCGCGATCGCACGGATGAGATGCGCCGCGAGCTTGGCGAAGCCGACTTCATCTCCAATGCCGCCCATGAGCTGCGCAACCCACTCGCCGGAATCTCCAGTGCGATCGAGGTCCTTCAGGAGGGAGCCAAGGACGACCCTCAGGCCCTCGACCACTTCCTCGGTCGGCTCGCCGAGGACGCCGAGCGAATGAACCGGCTGACTCGGGCGTTGCTGACCCTGGCCCGGGTCGAGTCGCTGGGGGTGGGCGAGACAGAGGTGGTCGATGTGCCGGTCGCGATCCACGATGTGGTCGAGACGGTTGAGGTGCCGGTGGGGATGAAAGTGAACGTCGAGGTCGAGCCTGACCTCGCCGCCAAAGGTGACCCGACGCTGCTGCGCCAGGTGATGGTCGGCCTGCTCACCAATGCCCTCAAGCACACGCCACCGCCCGGTGCCGTTACCGTTCGCGGGCGTCGCGACGGCGAAAGGGAGGTTGTGTTGGAGGTGATCGATACGGGAGCAGGTATCCCCGAGGCGGAGATTGAGCGCGTCTTTGAGCGTTTCTACCGTCGCACCGAGTCTCGGAAGCAAGAGGGCTTCGGCCTCGGCCTTGCAATCGCTCGCCGTATGGTCGGGGTGATGGGCGGGGAGATCGGCGCTACCTCGATCGAGGGGGAGGGCAGCACCTTCTGGGTCCGGCTCCCTATCGCCCAACCAAGCCCGACACCGGTGGCGTGAGGAGAAGACGATGAGCAGCGGACGAATCCTGGTCGCCGACGACGAGCCTTCGGTTCGCGACTCAGTCGGCTACGCGCTTGCCCAGGAGGGGTTCGAGGTCACCGCGGCGGCGGATGGCGACGAGGCCACCGAGAAGCTCGGCGACGGCATCCCCTACGACCTGCTGATTCTCGACATCATGATGCCGGGGCCCAGTGGCCTCGACATCTGCCGCGATGTGCGCGCGCGCAGCGCTGTGCCGATCATCGTTCTCACCGCCAAGGATGCCGAGGTCGACAAGGTGGTCGGTCTGGAGGTCGGCGCCGACGACTACATGACCAAGCCCTTCTCGGTGCGCGAGCTGCTCGGCCGCGTCCGCGCCCAGCTCCGCCGCCGCGAGCTCGACCGGGCGCCGCTGCCGGAGGCGGTCAAGGTCGAAGCCGGGCCGGTCGCGATCGACCTAGTCCGCCACGTCGCCACCGTGCACGACGAGCCGGTCGCCCTGACCCGCTCCGAGTTCCAGCTGCTGCGCCTGCTGGTCGCCCGCGCCGGCGAGGTCTTCCCCCGCCGCCAGATCATGGAGGAGCTCTGGCAGACCGAGTTCGA
>JBBDYO010000073.1:0-13849 GCA_040901495.1 Solirubrobacterales bacterium | reverse complement strand
GACCTCGACCGCGATCCCGCTGGCGGCGATCGCCTCCACCGCCGGCTCGTAGAAGAAGCGAGGGTCGCGCTCGGGCAGCGGCCGTCCACTGCCCCAGACCTTGACGAGGTCGGGGTGGGCGAGGATGTCGAAGAGTCCGGAGCTCGCGCACTCCGCCAGCGACTCGAAGTAGCGTCGCCAGACCTCGTCCGCGTCGCCAGACCCCTCCCAGATGTCCCAGCCCTCGTGGTCGACCGCGGCCTCCCCGACGAAGTGGACCGAGCCGACGACGTAGTCGAAGTCGCGGGCCTCGAGCAGCGTGGCGGTCCGGTCCTCGGCACCGGGGACGAAATCGCACTCGATTCCGAGCCTCAGCTCGGTACCCCGGACGAACTCGCAGTAGGCGTCGAGGTCATCGCGAGCCTGCTCCTCCCAGAAGGGGTGACGCCATATCTCGAGAGCCTGGGTAAAGCGGTGGATGTGCTCTGAGACCCCGAGCTCGGCGATCCCGGCCTCGGCCGCCGCCGCCAGATAGCGGTCGACGTTCTCCCCGGTGAAGAAGCGCTCCGGAGGAGTGTCCTCCCGATCGGGCCGCAGGTGCAGGTGATAGTCGGTCAGCACGGTCCGCACGTTATCCACCCGGATAGTCTCGCCTCCATGGTCCATCTGCGCATCGTCGTCCCGTCGGATCGTTCCGAGAAGGTCCTCGGGCTGCTGGAGGCGGCGCCGTCGACCTGCAACCTGGTCTTCTTGCCCGGCGCGGCGCGCCAGCCCAGCGGCGACGTTGTCCTCTGCGACGTGGCCCGCGAGGACGCCAGCGTGGTGATCGAGGACCTCAAGGAGCTGGACGTGGCCCGGGACGGCTCGATCTCTCTCGAGCAGATCGACTCGCAGATCTCCGATGCAGCCGATCGAGCGGTGCGGGCGGCGCGCGGGGCGCCTTCGGACGCGGTGGTCTGGGAGGAGGTCGAGGCGCGGACCTCGGAGAGCATCGAGCTGTCCGGCACCTTCCTGATCTTCATGGTCCTCGCCTGTCTGATCGCCTCGGTCGGGATCTTCACCGGCTCGCCGATCCTGATCGTCGGGGCAATGGTCGTCGGCCCGGAGTTCGGGCCCCTTGCGGGCCTCTGCGTGGCGGCCGTCGAGCGTCGCCTCGGGGTCGCCCTGCGGTCGGTGACCGCACTGGCGGTCGGCTTCCCCGTCGGCATCACCGCGGCCTTCCTGTTCACGCTGCTCTGCGTGGCGACCGGGCTGGTCGACTCCGACTTCAAGAGCGTCAACAACCCCCTCACGCAGTTCATCGCCAAGCCGGACGAGTTCTCCTTCATCGTCGCCGTCTTCGCCGGAGCGGCGGGTGTCCTCTCCCTGGCGTCAGCCAAGTCCGGAGCGCTGGTCGGAGTGCTGATCTCGGTGACGACGATCCCGGCGGCGGCCAATATCGGCATCGCCGCGGCGCTCGGCAACTGGGCGGATTGGCGGGGCGCGATGGCCCAGCTCAGCCTCAACCTCGCGGCGATCGTCCTGGCCGGCGTCAGCACCCTCTACATCGAGCGCAGGCTCTTCAAGAAGCGGCGCCTGCGCCATCTCGGCGACGGGACGCGGGCAGCGGCTGGCCTGCCTGACGAGGACGGGCACTAGAAGCGGGCCGCGGGCTCGACGGTCCTACTGGGCCGAGCGCTCGTTGAGCAGCAGCTCGGCCATTTTGAGGTCAAGCGGGGTGGTCACCTTGAGGTTCTCCGGCAGCGAGGGATAAATCAGGACCCTGCCACCAGCCTCCTCGATCAGCATCGCCTCGTCGGTCGCGGCGGCGACCCCGCCCCCCGAAGCGGCAGCGCTCTCCGCAGCGTCTATGGCGGCGCGCAGCGCCTCGGTCCGAAACACCTGCGGCGTCTGCGCCGCCCACAACCGACCGCGGTCGAGAGTCGTCTCGACATCTGTTGACGATTTGAGGACCCTATGGGGGCCAAAACTCGTCGACAGATCTTTTGAGCCTTCCCCGCCTGCCTCCTCCCTCTTCCCTACCTGCTTTCCCGCTCCCACCTGCTTGATCGTGTCGGTTACGGGTGTGGCGGCGATCGCACCGTCGGCTTCGGGATCGGCGCACAGCATCGCGATCACGGCCTCGACCAGCTCGGCGGTTACCAATGGCCGCGCCGCATCGTGGATCGCGACCAGCTCCGTGTCGACCGCCTCCAGTGCGTTGGCGACGGATTCGGCCCGGGCCTCCCCGCCGTCAACCACCGTGAGGCCCTCGCCGCCCAGGCCGGGGGCGTGCCCAGGCGGGCAGGCGACGACGATCGAGCGCACCGGCTCGGCCGCGCCGAAGGCCTCGATCGACCACTCGATCATCGCCTTGCCGGCCAGCGGCACGAAGGCCTGCGGGCCGCCGGCTCCGAGCCTCTGACCGGAGCCGGCGGCCGCGATGACCGCTGTTACTGCGACTGGACTGGACCCCATTCGTGAACTCCGCGTGCGCGGGGGTTTCGGATGGCGTCTCTAGGCGGTGGCGGCGAAGCGCGCCTCCAGCAGGCCGTCCAGGTACTCCTCCGCACCCTCCTCGTCCTTGTCGAGTGCGTACATGAACTCCGACGCGAGGATTTTCTTGGCGCGCGTGTACATCTGCTTCTCGCCAGTGGAAAGGCCCTTTTCCATCTCGCGAATAGCCAGGTTGCGAACCACCTCGGCGAGCTCGAAGACATCGCCGGTCTTGATCTTCTCGCGGTTGTACTTGAAACGCCGGTTCCAGTTTTTCGGCATCTCCGACACTTCATCGGTGAGGACAGATGTGACCTTCTTGATTTCGTCCTCGTCGATGACCCGTCGCAGCCCTGCCTTGCCGGCGTTTTCGCACGGGACCATCACGGTGAGTTCGTTGTGGAGGATCTTGATCGTGAGGTATTCACGCTCCTCCCCCATCAGCTCGCGGGCCTCTTTCTTCAGCACCAGGCCCGCTCCGTGGTGGGGATAGACGACCTTGTCGCCCTCCTCGAAGTCGCAGACGTACTCGACTTCCTCCTCGATGCCTTCCTCCATAGCCTCGTCTAGCTCGGGAATTGCTCGCTCCTTTCCATTGTCGACGGCGCCAATCACCGTCAGCTCTGTAAGTACCGGTCGACCAGATCGACCTCTCGGAGCCTCCGCAGGCCCTCGCGGATGTCCTTGGCCCTTGTCGAGCCCACTCCGTCAACTGCCTCGAGGTCGGCGTCGGAGGCCGCAAGGACCTCCTCCAGACCGCCAAATTCGTGGATGATTTTCTGGACGACAAGCTTGGGGATGCGGGGCACGCGACCCAGCATGCGGTAGCCGCGCGGGGCCACCGGGAAGTCGAGGGTGTTGACCTTGCGATCGTAGCCCAGCATCTCGGCGAGGCGCCCGAAGTCGAGCACGTCCTGGTGGGGCATCCGGGCCAGCGACTGCATCACCGTTTCGAGGTTCTGCTCGGAGTCCTCGACCGAGTAGTCGCGGATCAGCGCAGCCTTGTCGGCGGCGACGCCGACCATCGTCTCCTCGAGCTGCATCTCGATCAGCCGCCCCTCGGTGCCGAGCTCGACGATGTAGCGCTCGACCTCGACCGCCATCCGAGTCACCAGCTCGGCCCGCTGCAGGACCGCCAGCGCGTCGTAGAGAACCCCTCCCCCCTCGAACTCCAGCACGGTGAGGCGGGTGGAGACCTGGTCGAGGCGCTGGCGGTACTTCTCCAGCGTCGCCAGCCCCTGGTTTGCCTTGGCCAGAACGGCGGGGATGTCTTGAAGGATGTACTTGGTCCCCTCGACGTAGAGCGAAACGACGTCGCGGCGCTGGGAGATCGCGATCACCAGGGCCTGGGTCTGTTTGGAGACGCGCTCGGCGGTGCGGTGGCGAGTGCCCGTCTCACTGGAGAGGATCGTCGGGTCCGGCATCAGCTGGACGTTGGCCCAAGCGATCTTCGTCGCCTCAGCGTTGAGGACGATTGCGCCGTCCATCTTCGCCACTTGGTAGAGCATCGCCGGCGTGTAGTCGATGTCGAGCTTGATCCCACCGGAAAGCAGGTGAGAGATGTCTCCGGGGTCGCCTACGACGATCAAGCCGCCGGTGCGCGAGTGGACGATGTTGTCGATGCCCTCGCGCAGCGCGCCGCCGGGGGCGACGACGTCGAGGGCCCTTAGAAGCCGGGGGTCCTGTCGTTCCTCAAGCTCGTGAAGCTCATCCCCTGGCAGCGTAGACATCGCGTCCTAGGATGCCAAATATCGCTCTGCAATGCGGTCTGCCAATGTCCTAGTGGACAGGTCGGGATGATTTTTGTCAAGGAGATCCGTCACCGATCAACCCAATTGCCTTGATTTTGCCGTCGATAGGGTCGGCCTCTTTGCAGGTCAGGCAACGTGAGCGCCGGCGAGGTCGTGCGTGGCATCGATGCCCCAGCGCTCGCCCACCGCCAGCAGCTCGTCGTCGAGCGCCCAGCGGTCGGGGCGCTCCTCGCCCTCGTGCAACGGGTTGGCGCCCTTCAGCGCCATGCACCCGGTGTTGTCGCCGACCGCCCGGACCTCGGCCACCTCGTCGTCGGTGAGGCGGATATCGGCCGGGAGCGAGGCCAGCTCCGCTCGCTTCTCCTCAATCGGCCGGGCGTCGGGGCCGGCCTCTTGGATCAGGGTCGGCACGACGCACTCGACAGCTGGGTGGGCCAGGTTCCACTGGCAGGCGAGCTGGATCGTCGTCAACCCGCGCCGCTCCGCGATCGGTGCGACCCGCTCCAGCTTCTCCAGTCCCGCCTCGATCCAGCCGTCCGGGCGGAAGGCGCGGTGATCCCCCTTCGCCAGCTCCATACCCGGCCTAAGGTCGCCCCAGAAGAGCCCGCCGTAGTCGACCACCCGGGTGATCACCTTGACGCCGCGCTTCGCCGCCGCGTCCAGGCAGAGCTCACCGGGCCAGGGCTCGAACGGGTTGAGGATGACCATCGCCCAGTCGATCCGCTCACCGAACCGCTCGAAGCAGGAGATCAGGTCGAGCGTGAAGCCATTGGCGGGGCCGGGAGCGACGCCGATCGTCGCGGTGAGCCCGGCCTCCCGCAGCGCCTCCATCCCGTCCCAGACCGCCTCGCTGGTGTAGCCGATGCGGTCGGGGTTGTGGAGAAGCAGCAGGTCGAACGAGTCGGCGCCGATCCGCTCGAGGCTGCGCTCGGTCGCCATCCGCAGGTAGGCGGCGTACCCGTCGGAACCGCGCAGGGTCGGGTCTGTGAAGCGGGGAAAGCCGCGCGGCCCGTCGCGCTCCCCCTCGTAGAAGTCATGGCCAACCGCACCGACCAGGCAGTACTCGTCGCGCGGCACGCCCACCAGAGCCCGCCCCAGAATCAGGTCAGCCTCGCCTTGCCCATAGGTATCGGCGGTGAGCACGGTGTCAATCCCGCCGCCGGGCTTCATCAGCGCTTCGAGGCGGTCCTCCTCGATCGTCTCGCCGAAGCGCAGGAACCTGCCCCCGCTCCAAGTTCCGATGGCGGTGCGCCCAGGCTCACGCATCCGGTGAACCATAGGGGCAGCTCGCGCGGGTGGTGTGGAGATGAGGGCGCTCGCCCGCAGCCTGCGAGGACGAGGGGGCTCCTCTCCGCGACAGGACCCGCGCGCCGCTAACCCTGGTCGTCACCGGAGGACGGCTCGTCCTGCGGTGGCTCGCCGTCGCCCTCGGTGTCGCCCTGCTTGGCGCCGACCCCGACCTTCTCGGGCTCTGACTTCTTGGACTTCGGCTTCGGCGGCTTCTTCGGGGCGACGATGGTCAGCTTGAGCGGCCGGTCCTCCTCGTCGCCGGACGGGTCGCGCTCGACCATCACGGTCGAGCCAGGAATCATCTCTCCTTGGCGCAGCACTTCGTCGGCGAGCGGGTCCTCGATGTAGCGCTGGATCGCGCGGCGCAGCGGCCGGGCGCCCATCGAGGGGTCCCAGCCTTTCTCGACCAGCAGGTCCTTCGCATCGTTGGTCAACTCGAGCTGCAGCTCGTGCTCCGCCACCTGGACGGCGACACGGCTGACCATCAGATCGACGATGTGCTTGACCTCGTCCTTCGCAAGCTTGTGGAAGACGATCACCTCGTCGATCCGGTTGAGGAACTCGGGCCGGAAGACTTTTTTCAGGTCGCTCATGATCCGGTTCTTCATGTCGCCGTAGGACATGCCGGTCTCATCGGAGACGGTGAACCCGATCGAGGTGTTCTTGGAGATCTCCGAGGCGCCGATGTTCGAGGTCATGATCACGATCGCGTTGCGGAAGTCGACGGTGCGGCCCTGGGCGTCGGTCAGCCTCCCGTCCTCGAGGATCTGCAGCAGGATGTTGAAGACGTCTGGGTGGGCCTTCTCGATCTCGTCGAGCAGCAGCACCGCGTAGGGCTTGCGCCGCACGGCCTCGGTCAGCTGGCCGCCCTCGTCATAGCCGATGTACCCCGGCGGCGAGCCGACCAGGCGGCTGACCGCGTGCTTCTCCATGTACTCGGACATGTCGATCCGGACCATCGCCTCCTCGTCGCCGAAGAGGAACTCGGCGAGGGTGCGGGCGAGCTCGGTCTTGCCGACCCCGGAGGGGCCGAGGAAGATGAATGAGCCGGCCGGCCGCTTCGGGTCCTTGATTCCGGCACGGGAGCGGCGGATCGCTTTGGAGACGGCGGTGATCGCGACCTCCTGGCCGATCACCCGCTTGTGCAGTTCCTCCTCCATGCGGATCAGTTTCTTGGTCTCGGCCTCGGTCAGCTTGAAGACCGGGATGCCGGTCCACATCGAGACGATGTCGGCGATCTCCTCCTCGCCGACGTCCGGCCGATCGCTGCTGTCGCCCTCCGCCCACTCGTCTTCGAGCTCGCGCTTGCGGGTCGTCAGCTGGCGCTCGGAGTCGCGCAGGCTGGCGGCCTTCTCGAACTCCTGCGCCTCGATCGCCGACTCCTTGTCACGCCGCGTTGTTTCGATCTCCTCCTCGAGGTCGCGGTAGACCGGCGGCGCGCTCATCGACTTGATCCGCATCCGCGAGGCGGCCTCGTCGATCAGGTCGATCGCCTTGTCGGGCAGGAAGCGGTCGGAGATGTAGCGGTCGGCGAGCTCGGCGGCGGCGGAGAGCGCGTCGTTGGTGATGTTCACCCGATGGTGCTGCTCGTAGCGCTCGCGCAGGCCTTCGAGGATCCTCACCGTGTCCTCTACCGAGGGCTGGTCGACTTTGATCTGGGCGAAGCGGCGCTCCAGCGCCGAGTCGCGCTCCAGGTATTTGCGGTACTCGTCGAGGGTCGTCGCGCCGATCGTCTGCAGCTCACCGCGGGCCAGGGCCGGCTTCAGGATCGAGGCCGCGTCGATTGCGCCCTCGGCGGCGCCGGCTCCGACCAGGTTGTGGAGCTCGTCGATGAAGAGAATGATGTCGCCGCGCTGGGTGATCTCTTTCATCACCTTCTTAAGGCGCTCCTCGAACTCGCCCCGGTACTTGGAGCCGGCGACCAGCGCCGCCAGGTCGAGCGTGTAGATCTGTTTGTTCTTGAGCAGCTCCGGCACCTCGCCTTTGTTGATGCGAGCGGCCAGGCCCTCGACCACGGCGGTCTTGCCGACCCCTGGCTCGCCGAGCAACACCGGGTTGTTCTTGGTGCGGCGAGAGAGGATCTGCATGATCCGCTCGATCTCGGTTTCGCGCCCGATCACCGGGTCGAGCTTGCCCTCCTCGGCGAGCTTGGTCAGGTTGCGACCGAACTGGTCGAGCAGTTTCGAAGACTTTTTGCCGCCCTCGCCCTGGCCCCCGGCTCCCGCCGCGGCACCCTGACGCCGGCCCCCCGGGCCGGACAGCATCCGGATCACCTCGTTGCGGATCTTGTCGGAGTCGGCGTCGAAATCGAGCAGGATCCGCGCCGCCACACCCTCGTTCTCACGCACCAGGCCAAGCAGGATGTGCTCGGTGCCGATGTAGTTGTGGCCGAGAGAGAGCGCCTCGCGCAGCGCCAGCTCCAAAACCTTCTTCGCGCGCGGCGTGAACGGGATCTGCCCCGAGGTGACCTCCTCGCCGGAGCCGACGATCCGGACAACCTGCGAGCGCACCCGCTCGGTGGTGATGTCGAGCGACTCGAGGACGCGCGCGGCAAGCCCCTCCTCCTCGCGCAGCAGGCCAAGGAGGATGTGCTCGGTGCCGATGTAGTTGTGCTTGAGCGTGCGGGCCTCTTCCTGGGCCAGGACCACAACTTGTCGGGCTCGCTCTGTGAATCTCTCGAACAAAGGCTTTCCTCAGCTCTCACTAGTCAAACGCGATTTGGTGGCTGAAGTACCGCAGACGCCCTTCGCGTATCGGGAAGCGTCCATGTGCTCCTTTAAACGATACCGAGCGCGACCACCCAGCCCTGGGACCCAAATTGCCGCTAGTAGCGGGTTTTTGCCGAATCTAGGAGCGCATCGCCGGGAAAAGCACAACCTCGCGCAGGCTGTGGGAGCCGGTCAGCATCATCACCAGCCGGTCGACCCCGAGCCCGACGCCACCGGTCGGCGGCATGCCGTGTTCCAGCGCTTCGACGAACGCCTCGTCGAACGGCTGGGCCTCCTCGTCGCCCCGCGCCAGCTCGGCGGCCTGCTGTTCAAAGCGCCGTCGCTGCTCGTCGGGGTCGTTCAGCTCGCTGAAGGAGTTGGCGATCTCGACCCCTCCGATGAACGCCTCCCAGCGCTCGACCAGGCCCTCCTCGGAGCGATGCGGCTTCGCGAACGGAGAGAGCTCAACCGGGTAGTCGAGGACGAAGGTCGGCTGGATCAGCTCCGGCTCAACCGACTTGGCGAGGAGCCCGTCGACCAGCTTCCCCCAGCCCTCGGCGGCGTCCGGCTCGGTGCCCATCGCCGCGGCAAGCGACTCGCGGGTGGGATGCTCGGCAATGTCGACCCCGGCCCTCTCGCGAATCGCCTCGCGCAGCGTGATCCGCTTCCACGGCGGCGCTAGATCGATCATCACGTCGCCGCGCTTGACCTCCGTCGTCCCCAGCACGCGCTCCGCCACCTCGGCGACCATCAGCTCGAGGTCGTTGGCGGTCTTCGCGTAGTCGGAGTAGGTCTCGTACCACTCGAGCATCGTGAACTCGGGGTTGTGCTTATGGGAGATGCCCTCGTTGCGGAAGTCCTTCCCCAGCTCGTAGACCCGGTCGAAGCCGCCGACGACCAGCCGCTTCAGGTACAGCTCGGTGGCGATCCGCAGGTAGAGGTCGCGGTCGAGCGCGTTGTGGTGGGTGATGAATGGACGGGCCAGGGCCCCGCCGTAGAGCGGCTGCAGGACCGGGGTCTCGACCTCGACGAACCCACGCTCGTCGAGCCAGCGGCGCACCTCACCGATCGTGCGAGCCCGGACCGCGAAGATGCGGCGGCTCTCCTCGTTGGCGATCAGGTCGAGCTCGCGGTGGCGATAGCGGGTCTCAACGTCCTCGAGGCCGTGGAACTTCTCCGGAGGCGGCCGCAGGCTCTTGGCCAGCAGTCGCCAATGGTCCAGCGCCAGCGAGAGCTCGCCCCCGCTCCTGGTCGCCAGCGCCGTCCCCTCCACGCCGATGATGTCCCCGAGGTCGAGGTTGACGAGGAGCCGGAACGCGTCCTCCCCGAGCAGGTCCTCGCGGGCATGGAGCTGGATCTGGCCGCTGCCGTCGCGGAGGTCGAGGAAAGCGGCCCTGCCGTGCCCGCGCCGGGCGACGATGCGACCGGCGACCCGGTGGCGGGAGTCGGTCTCGATCCCAGCCGCCAAACCGTGGTGCGCCGCGCATACCTCGGCGATCTCCTCGCGGTCGGCGAAGTCGTGCGGGAAGGGCTCGATGCCCTCTCCCCGTATCCGCTCGAGCTTCTCGCGCCGATCCCGAAGGACGTCGGAGAGCTTTGGCTCCTCTTGCGGCTCGGTCATTCGAGCACGAGCCTATCGACGGATCAGGCCGACTCGATCTTCGTGATTTTGAGTTTCTTCTTGGGACCGCGCGGGACTTCGACGGTGACCACGTCGTTGCGCTTGTGGCCGATCAGCGCCTTGCCGATCGGAGACTCGTTGGAGAGCTTGTGCTCAACTGGGTCGGCCTCTGTGGAGCCGACGATCTGGAATTTCTGGGAGTCGCCCGTTTTCTGGTCTTTGACGTGGACGATCGAGCCGAAGGTGACCTCCTCGGTGCTGACTTTCTTCTTGTCGATCACCGTGGCGCGGCGCAGCCGCTCTTCGAGCTGCGAGATCCGCTGCTCGAGTAGGCCCTGCTCGTTCTTCGCGTCGTCGTACTCGGCGTTCTCGGAGATGTCCCCGAACTCGCGAGCCTCCTTGATCCGTTCCGCCACCTCGCGCCGTTTGGCGGTCGTGAGGTACTCGATCTCCTCTTTGAGCTTTTCGAGCCCTTCAGGTGTGATTACGGCCTGCCGCGTCACTTTCGCTGCCCTCGCTTTGCTTGCTGGAAGATGGGAAATCCGGCTCCCAAACCCAAAAACGCCCGGGTGCGACGGCTTTCGCCACGCCACACCTGGGCCGGAAGTCGCGGGATTATAGCGAGGGGTCACGCCCGGCAAGCAGCCGTCAATCGCAACTGGATTCGGCAAGCGCTACGAAACCGTCGCGGGCGGCGCGAGGCCGGCGATCAACTCCCTCGCCCGGGGCAGGTCCGCACTGCGCTGCAACTCGTCGGAAACGGCGGCGGGCGCTTCCAGCGAATCGACATACCAGGGGTAGAACTTGCGCAGGTAGCGGCTCGCCCGATCCGCCCCGAGATGCTCCTCGGCGCAATCGATCGTCCAGAGCAGCTCGTGGATGATCTCGGGGTGAGCGGGAGGCTCGGTGCGCCGCCCGGTCAGCTCCTCGAACACCCATGGATTGCCCAGCGCACCGCGGGCGATCATCACCGCGTCGGCCCCGGACTCGCGGTAGGCACGGCGCGCGGCCTCGGCGCCGCTCAACCCTCCGGAGACGATCACCGGCACCTCGATCCGTTCGACCAGCTCACGGGTCAGCTCGTAGTCGGGGCTTCCTTTGTGGCCGACCGTGGCGGCGCGGGGGTGAAAGCCGATTGCCGCCACCCCACCCTCCTCGGCGAGTCGCAGCGCCAGGTCGAACCCGGAGCGGTCCCCGGGCCGCAACCCCGAGCGCAGCTTGACCGTGACCGGCAGGCCGCTGCCCTCGGCCGCCCCGCGAGCCAGCGCCAGCGCCAACTCTGGATCGCTGAGCAGCTCGGCGCCGGCGCCCGTCCTGCGCACCTTGCGCACCGGGCAGCCCATGTTGATGTCGATCAGGTCCGCGCCCGCCTCCGCGGCGATCGCCGCCCCGGAGCGCATCACCTCAGGGTCGTGGCCGAAGAGCTGCACCGAGACCGGGTGCTCGTCCGGGTGGATTCGCATCAGCTCCCGCAGGGTGCGCTCGTTGCGGTGGTGCAACCCGAAGCTGGAGATCATCTCCGAGACCGCGAGCCCGGCGCCGTGCCTCTTTGCCTGCAGGCGAACGAACCAGTTGCCGATCCCCGCAAGCGGCGCCAGCAGGACGCGGTTGGAGATCTCGACGTCCGCGATCCGGAACGGATCAGTCAGCGGAGGCTGTGGAGGCGTTGCGCTCATGGATCAGGCGTAGCCCTTTGAGGGTAAGCATGTCGTCGACCTCGTCGATCGTCTCGGTGTAGGGGACGATCGTCTGCGCGAGGCCTCCGGTGGCCAGCAGCTGCGGGTTCGGCAGCTCCTCTTCGATGCGGTGGACGATGCCATCGATCATGCCGGCGAAGCCGAAGACGAAGCCGGACTGGATCGCGGCGCGGCTGGAGCGACCGATCGCCGTCTCCGGCGCGGCGAGATCGATGCGGGTGATGCGCGCGGCACGCTCGATCAGGGCGCTGAGCGAGATCTCCAGGCCAGGGCCGATCGCCCCGCCCAGGTATTCCCCCTCCGCGGAGACGACGTCGACGTTGATCCCGGTGCCGAAATCGACGACGACACAAGCATCCTGAAAGCGCTCGTAGGCGGCAATCGAGTTGACCAGGCGATCGGCGCCGACCTCGAGCGGGTTTTCGATGCGGATCGGCATCCCGGTTTTGAGGCCGGGGCCGATGGTCAGGCACTGGGCGTCGAGATAGCGATCCGTGAGCTGCTCGAACTGGGCGCCGAGCGGGGGCACCACCGAGGAGACGCAAACGGCGTCGACGGCGTCGAGCGACATGTCGCAGAGGGCAAAGAGGCCGGCGATTCTCTCGGCCAGCTCATCTCCCGTCGCCCCGGAGCGGGTCTGGAAGCGCCAGTGCTCAACCAGGTCCTCCCCCTCGAAGGCGCCGAGGTGGGTCTGGGTGTTGCCGATGTCGACCGCAAGAAGCACGGGTGCGATTATCGTCGGATCGGGGAGGGATGGGACGGGAGACCCGCAAACCGCATAGGATCGTCCTCCAGTGAACGCCCGGCTCTACACGATCCCAGGCTCTCATCCGGGGGTCTCGGTCCAGTTGATGCTCAAGCACAAGGGCATCGCGTTCAAGCGAACCGACCTCTTCCCCATCGTCTCGAGAGGAGTCGTGCGGGTGCTCGGCTTTCCGGGCATGAACGTGCCGGCGCTGAAGATCGACGGCCAGAAGGTGCAGGGCTCGCGCAATATCTCCCGTGAGCTGGAGCGCCTGCGCCCCGAGCCGGCACTGTTTCCAAGTGACCCAGCGAAGCGGGCGGCCGTCGAAGAGGCGGAGCGCTTCGGCGATGAGGAGCTCCAACACCCCGTCCGCCAGATCATCTGGTGGGCCTTCCAACGCGACAGCTCGCCGCTGCGCAGCTACTCGGAGGGCGCCAAGCTGGGTATCCCGATCGGCCTGGCGGTGCGCACCGCGGCCCCGATCATCTATCTCGAGAAACGCGTCAACGAGGCGACCGACGAGAACGTGCAGGCCGACCTCGCCGCCTTTGGCGGGCTGCTGGACCGGGTCGACGCATACCTCGCGGCGGGCACGATCGGCGGCGAGGAGCTGAACGTCGCCGACTTCCAGATCGCCCCCAGCATCCGCCTCGCGATGACCTTTCAGGACCTGCGCCCGCTGATCGAGGAGCGGCCCGCCGGCCAGCTCGCGAAGCGCGTCCAGCCGCAGATCGCCGGTGACTTCCCGCCGATCCTGCCGGCCGCCTGGCTCGAGCCACTGCGCGGAAGCACTGCCGCGACCGCGGCCTAGAACCCTTCTAGAGCGATCCGACCCGCTCGGCGCGCTGGCCGGGGCCGAGGGAGGCGAGGGCGTCGGCCAGACGCGCACCGCCGGGCAGGGCAAGCTCCGGGTCCAGCTCGAGCAGCGGGGCGAGGACGAAGCGGCGGCTGGCGACCTCGGGATGAGGAAGGGTGAGACGAGAGGTCGAGAGCTCCAAATCACCGAGCAGCAGCAGGTCGACGTCCAGCGGACGAGGGCTGTGGCGGGGCGCATTGAGGACGCGGCCGCGCTCGACCTCGATCTCCTTGCAGAGGGCGAGCAGCGTCTCCGGCTCGAGATCGGTTCGGATGCGAATCGCGGCGTTGAGGAAGTCGGGCTGGTCCAACACCTCGCCGACCGGCTCGGTCTCATAGGCCGAGGAGACCGCCTCGACCTCAACACCGCGGTCACGGAGCAGCGCGATCGCAGCCCTGAGTTGCTCGGTACGGTCGCCGACGTTCGAGCCGAGCCCCAGGTAGGCGGTCCGCGTGGGCACGACGCTAAGAGTCGTCGTCGCTGTCGTCGTCCTCTTCTTCTCCCCGCTCCTGAACGACCTCGACGCCGACCTCCTGGATCGCCAGGGGAACCGGTGGCTCGGGCTTCGCAGCCCTGACCCGCACCGACTCACAGCCATAGCGCTCCATCAGCCTTCCACCGATCACCTGGGCCAATCGCTCCAGGGTCCGATAGCTGCGCTCGGTGGCGGCAAGGGCGACGATGTCGCAGACCTCGCTGTAGTCGACGGTGTCCTCGATCCGATCGG
>JBBDYO010000072.1:0-14012 GCA_040901495.1 Solirubrobacterales bacterium | reverse complement strand
ACCGGCACCGGGGCCGGGAAGCGGATCTTGTTCCAGCCGTAGTTGACGCCAAGCGCGAAGCCGGTGGAGGAGATCATCTCTTTGCGGAACCCGTCGACCAGCGAGAGGGTCAGGTTGCCGTGGGCGATGGTCGTGCCGAACGGGCTCTCGCTCTTTGCCCGCTCAACGTCGACGTGAATCCACTGGTCGTCGCCTGAGAGCCTGGCAAAGGTATCGATGTCCTCCTGGGTGACGGTGCGCCACTCGCTCGGGCCGATCTCCTGCCCGAGCAGCGACTGCATCCCCTCGACACCCTGCACCTCAACGGTTGCCATCGCGCGGCAGGCTACCGCTATTGGAGAGCCCCCGCTAGCGCGGGCCGATCTGGCCGCCGCTGGCGTAATCGAGCGTCGGCCACTCCGGCCCGGTCGCCGGCAGCACGGTTTTCTGGCCATCGCCGTCGATGTCGGCAGCGACAGGTTCGAGATCGATCTGCGGCGGATCAAACGGCGTTGGCGTGTTGCAGTTCCAGTCGATCGACCCGTCGCCAGGCCAAGCGCTGGGGACCGTTTTGTCGCCTTCGCAGTAATGCGGGATGTAGAAGAGGTGCGCCTCCGGAGGGGCGGAGATGCCCACCGCCTCGCTGAGGTTGTTCTCGTCGAGCGCGGGAAGGCTGAAGCGCTGGTAGTCGAGCACCTCGGTGGACCCATTGCCGTTGTTCGAAATCACCAGCTGGGTGCTCATCGTACTGAGCCTGTTTGGCTGAAGTTTGGAAAGGTGATCCAAGCCCAGGTTGTGGCCAAGCTCATGCATCAGGACGTGGGCGAAGTCGGGCCCTTCGGTGAAGACAACCATCTCCATTCCGTGCAGGGTCGCGACGCCGCCCGAACCGCCGCAGTGGGGAGAGAAGCCAGCGAGGTGAAAGGTGCCGATGCGGCTTTCGGGGATTTCGTTCCCCTGGAACGTCGCGCTCACGTTCGGGCAGGCGCCGGCATTGAACGTCGTCGAGCCGCCAAGGTTGTAGTTGCGGCTCGGGCAGGTGACGCCGGCGTCGATGTGCAGGTTGACCCCGGTCGTCCCGTCAGGGTTACTGACGGGCGCGTTGGCGAAGGCGGCGACGATCGCGTCCAGTTCCGAGCAGGACAGGTTCTGCCGGATGGTTTCGTTCGCGTAGTTGATCTGAACGAAGATGTCCTTGTGGTTCGGGTTGGCGCCAAGCGAAGCGAGGTTCGCCGGTGCGATCGAGGCTTGTGCCTGCCGACGCCGTTTCCCGGGCCGTTTCCCTTGCTTCCTTTTCTTCTTCACGCATTTGCCGCGCTTGAGCTTGCGGCCTTTTTTGCACTTGCGCACGCATTTGCCTTTGCGCAGCCGCTGCTTCGACGTACATCGTGGCTTCCCCGTGGGAGAGGTCGCAGGCGCGACCTCCCATTCGTAAGGAAGGCCGTCGCCATCAGCATCGCTGAGGGGGTCCGGCGTCGCCCCAGAAGCTCCCGACACCAAGCCGCCAAAGGCAAAGGCCATGCCGCAAAGCGTGAAAGCGAGAGCGCCAGCCAGAACGTAGGTGAGTCTTGTGAGCATTGGCTTCCTCTAGAACAACTCGGACGGATGGGAGACTCGCAGGCCGGGAACACGGTCGAAGTGAGAGACGTTTCGGGTCACAAGCACCGCATGAGCCTCGAGGCAGATCCCAGCCTGCATCGCGTCGCGGATATCAATCGCCTCGCCGCTTCGACGTAACTCGCCCAACAGCGCTCCGCCTCGTAGACCGGCCTTGCGCGTAAGGGTCAACAGTGGCGCGGAGAGAAGAGCGTGGACCGGGCGCGGGTTTTCACGGTAGGAGCGTCCAAGCGCCAACTCGAAGGCCGTCACCGCCGTCACCCGGTAGCCCGCCCCACCGACCAGCGCCCGGACCAGATCACGACCCGGGCCGGCGCCCCGCAGATAGTCGATCAGGACGTCGGAGTCGAGGACCGCTCTGCCGGCCATGTCGCCCACGCCTCCTCACGCGCCCGCTCCCACTCCTCGACCTCGCTCTCGCTCCAAGCCCCCTCGGCCTCCTCCAACGCAGTGAGGAGACCACCCCCCTCGTCCTTCTCGAAGAGGTGCTCCAGGGCTTCCTCAACGATCGCCGAGAAGCCCCGCATGCCCCGTTCCGCGGCCCTAGCCCTGAGCCGAGCGTGAGTGCGGTCGCTGAGCTCGATTGTCGTCCGCATCGCTTTCTGCATTCTAGCATTCACATGCATAAATCAAGAGACCAGGCGGACTTCGAAGCTGGGAATGGCGAGGGCGCCGGCGCCGTTTAGCAGGGCGAGGATGCGGCTGACGTAGGCCTGGGTCTCGGGATAGGCGGGAACGCAATCGCAGGATTCGACCGCGCCGGGGCCGGCGTTGTAGCCGGCGAGGGCGAGCTGTGGGGAGCCGAACTGGCGGAGCAGGTCTGACATCAGGTGAGCCTGGGCGTCGATCGCCTCCTCTGGGTCGAATGGATCGGACAGGCCATAGGCGGCCGCGGTGCTTGGGATGAACTGCGCGATGCCCTGGGCGCCGGCCGGGGAAGTCGCGTAGGGGTTGAAGTTCGACTCCGCCAGCAGCTGCGCCGCCAGCAGCGCGGCTGAGACGTTCCAGCGCGAGGCCGCATGGAGCAGGGGCGCACGGAACTGGGCGGGGACAAACGATGGGAGGCCTCCCGCCCCCGCAAAGGAGCCGTCGCCACCTGCCATGGCCACCCCGTTTCCGGCCTGCGAGCAGGGCGGCGGACCGACAGAAAAGCCGTAGTGCCAGGCCTCCCACGAGTAGCGCTGGACGAAGCCGAAGCGGGCGGCGTTGGCTGCCAGCCAGCTGTAAGCGGATGCGGGGCCCAGGTCCAGCTCGGTCGCACAGCGATGCAGCGACTGCCCCGGCGGCGCTACCCAGCGCGGGTCGGGATGGGCGGCAAACAGCGCCGCCTGCTCGGCATCGGAGCGGAAGCCCGAGCTGACGAGAAGGGCGACGCCGGCCTGCGCGGCGGTTGCCGCCATTCGGTCAAACGCGATCGCGACGTCGGGTCGCACCCCCTCGCCCTGGCGGTAGACGAGCGGCCCGCTGTAGCCGCCGCCGCTTGCCATCGCCGGCATCCCGCCGGCGGCGCTCTCCGGCGCGGCGGCTTCGGCGACGGCGGAGGCCTCGACGACGCCACGGCCTCCCTCGACGTCGAGGTCGGCGACCACCGTCGCCTTGACCCGCACCGGCGCGAAGGAAGCCAGGTCTGGAAAGGAGACGCGCAGACGAGCCGCGGCAACCCCATTCGCTCTCGCCACCTGAAGCGCCGCGCCACGCGCCCGCACGATGTACGCCGCCTTCTCTAGATGGACGGGGTTGGGCAGCCCGTTCGGCAGGGCCGGCGGGGTCAGCAGCCGCGGCAGGTCGTCCCGCATCGAGCGCGCCGCCGAGACCGCGGCCAGGTCGGCGGTGCGCTGCGCCCGGCCCTTCCCCGCGACCGCCCCGGCAATCGCCACCAGCGCCAGGGCGCCGGCAAGCAGGGCAAAGGCGCCGCCCAGCGCGAGAAGCGTGGCCTGCCCGCGCTGCTTGTCCCAGCTCCTTATGTCTAGCACCGAGTCCCAGGCTCCTGTTGCTCCGCCAGCAAACGGCGGAGCAAACGCTCGGGGAGACCGCCACTCGCATCGGCCGAGAGGGCACCGGCAAGCGCTCGGCGCGAGGCAATCCAGCCAAGGGGCTGCTTGAGGACGGCGACCCTGAGCCCCCGCTGGGCAAGGTCGCGAGCGGCGAGCGCAGTCAGGGCGCGATCCGCGCGAAGGTCAGCCCGCAGCAACGCCGCCGAGGCGCGGATGCGCGTCTCGTCCAAGACCGGCTGTAGGAGCTGCGGCGGTAGGTGAACGACGCCGATCGACTCGCGCACCGCCGGCAGGGCGCCAGCCACCCCATCGACTCCAGTCGGGTCCGGCGGAAGAGCCAGATGACAGGTCTGCCCTCGCGAAGCTACCCCGCCCTCGGGCAGGTGGACCGCGAGCCGCTCCTCGAGCTTTCTGGCCGCATCGGTTGCGACCAGAGAGGGCCGGGATGGACGAGCGTCGGTGAGGTCAACCAGCAAGCCCGCTCGGTCTGGCCTCGACGCGGCGCAGGCGAGCGCGGCGGCAGCCGTTCGGGAACCGGCCGCGGCGCCAACTCCGGCGACGAGGATGACGGCTTCCCTCATTTCGGCCTGGCGGCGGCAGACGACGTGACAGCGAGCCGGTCCGCAAGCGACGAAAGCGGCGATGGCGGGCGGACGCGAACGGTGACCTTGCCACCGCTCACCTCGATGCCGACATCGTTCTCGGCCCAGCCCGGCAGGGCATCGCGGACAGCGGGCGCCGCCGGGCGCCCGGAGGACAGCGCCAGGGCTCCCGCCTCCGCAGCCCCATCGGCGAGGGTCAGCGAGTAGCCGGTCGCCAGAAGCTGAAGGGCGATGAGGCCGGCAAGCAGCAACGCGGGCAGCCCGGCGACCAGCTCGACCGAGGCCTGACCGGAGGAGCCGCGCCCGGTGTCATTCATCGTCGAGGCCCAGATCGGTCTCGGCACCAACCATCAACCGCGGCAGCCCCGGGATCAGACGAGGCACCGGGACCCGAACCGACACCGTGCCGGCGTCGCTCACCTCCGCCCCAGCCCGCATCGAAGACGGCAGCGCCCGTCGGGCCGCGGCCTCGGCCCCTCGCCCGACCGCCTCAGCCCGTGCCCCCGCCCTGGCCGCGACTCCGGCCGACCACAGGGCCTGTCCGACAAGCACAAACTGTGCCGCCACCAGAACCGCCAGCAGCAGGAACGGGAGCGTCGCAATCAACTCGATCGAGGCGGTCCCGCCCTCCCTATCCATCGACTTGCTGTTGGCCCGGGGCGACACACGCCCACCGTGCCAGCGCGCGACCTACCCGTTGCGCGCACAAAGACAAACTTCAGTCAAATATCACGCGCAGAACAGGCTGCCTGGTGAAAAGCCCGCCTGGTTAGTAGGTGTTCGCCTCCACCCAGACCCGCCAGATCGCCACCAGGGAAGCGCCGAGCAAGACGATCCAAAGCAATGTGCCGCCTCCGGTGGCAAAGAGCTTGGTGGTGCCCGCGACCAGCAGCACGATCACA
The DNA here is from genome assembly GCA_040901495.1 of Solirubrobacterales bacterium. Classification (GTDB taxonomy): domain Bacteria; phylum Actinomycetota; class Thermoleophilia; order Solirubrobacterales; family 70-9; genus VRUE01. The sequence continues at coordinate 8,918 of JBBDYO010000072.1, read as the reverse complement.
CCGATAGCGCCGTAGAGGATCGCTCGCCGTCCGTCGGTGAGCGCCGCCAGCGTCAGCTGGTTCTGGCGACTGAAGATGTAGGCCGTCCAGGCGATCGCGGTCAGAAACGCCATCGAGATCGCGGTCAGAACGACTTCGGCCGCGTTGCTCCCGGCGGGGGCAAACGCGACCACAGCGGCCAGGGCCATGACGATCGCGACGTTTCGCGCGGTGCGCACAGCGTGGATTTTACCCCGGGCCTACTCCGTGCCCGCGCGCAAGCGCCGGCCAAGCACGAAAGCAGCGACAAGGACCGCCACCAGCGCAAGGACCGCGGGCCCCAGCACTCCGGTCCCGAAGGCCCGGCTGAAGCCATATGCAGCAGCGCCCATGGCAGCCGCCGCCGGCAAGGTCAGCAGCCACGCAGCGACGAGGTTTCCTGCAACGCCCCAGCGCACCGCCGACACCCGCTTCCCCGCCCCAGCGCCCATCACGGCGGCATTGGTCACATGGGTCGTCGACAAGGGGAAGCCAAGGTGAGTGGAGGCGAGGATCACCGCGGCTCCAGAGCTCTGAGCAGAGAAGGCCTGCGCCGCGTCCATCTTGATCACCCGCCTCCCCGCCGCGCGCAGCACCCGCCAGCCTCCGACATAGGTGCCAAGAGCGATTGCGGTCGCCGCCGCGATCGTTGTCCATAGCGGTGGGTCGGCGTTGCCGTTCAGAGTCCCATTTGCGATCAGCGCAAGCGCAATTACCCCCATCGTCTTCTGCGCATCGTTGGCGCCGTGGCCCAGCGCCAGCAGACCGCCTGAGACGAGTTGCGCCAAGCGAAAGCCGCGCGTGACAGGGCCGGGGCGACGGTGGCCGAACAGCCGGTAGGCGAGCACGATCGCGACCGTTGCGAGAGCCAGCGCAGCGAGAGGGGCCAGAAGAGCGGGGATCAGAACCTTGCTCAGGATCTCATCGCCGAACACCGCCCCCGTCCCGGCCGCCGCGATCGTCGCCCCCACGACACCGCCGATCAGGGCATGTGAGGAGCTGGATGGCAACCCAAGGCGCCAGGTCCCCACATTCCAGGTGATTGCGGCGAGCACGCCCGCGAGGACCACGGCAGGCGTGATCGCCGCCGCCTCGACCACCTCACGGGCGATCGTCGCCGCCACGGCAACCGAGATGAAGGCACCGGCGAAGTTGAGCAGCGCCGACCCCGCAATCGCCAGGTGCGGCGGTGCCGCTCCGGTCGAGACCAAGGTCGAGATCACGTCGAACGTGTCCTGAAAGCCGTTGCTGAAGCCGAAGGCGAGGGCCGCCGCAACCGCGATGACCAGTACTGCGTCGGAGCTCAAGCCGCCCCCGGACGCGGAAGCGAATCCCTGTCCATATCTGGTTCTTCAGGCATTCGCGAGAGCAGAGGAGGCGGCGCGTATGTCACGAGTTTTTGATGACGATGCCCTCGAGAATCTGGGCAGCCGTCTCGGTCGCGTCGATCGCGTTCTCCAGCACCGCGAACATGTCCTTCCAGCGGATCACGACCATCGGGTCGATCCCGTTGGAGAACAGCGATGCGACGGCGTCGCGGGAGATTCGGTCACCCTCGTTCTCGAGCCGGTGGATCTCGATCCAGTACTTGTCGAGGCCCTTGAAGTCGCGCAGATCCTCCAGCCCCCCGGCCAACTGCTCGCAGGCGGCGACCAGCACCTTGGTCAGCGCCTGCGCCTGCGACATCGGCGCCTCTATCTGGTAGAGGCCGAGGAAATCGGCGGCCTCCTCGGTGTAGTCGACGATGTCGTCCAGCTTGGTCGCCAGCCCGTAGATGTCCTCGCGGTCGATCGGGGTGACGAAGGTGGAGTTGAGCCGCTGGACGATGTCATGGGTGATCCGATCGCCCTCCTGCTCAGCCTTGAGGATCTCCCGGCCGAGATCGCCATCATCGGGCCAGGTGCCCATCATCTCGTCGAGCAGCCGCGCCGCCTGCAAGGTGTTCTGACCGGCCTCGATGAAGAGGTCGAAAAAGGTGGGGTCGCGGGGCAGTAGGGAGAAGCGCGCCACGCGGCAATCCTATTGGGCCACTGAGGACGCCAGAGCGGTCATCCGGGTGCCGCCGCGAGCTGCTCGCCAGCCCGGATCGCGTGCCGCTCCCGCAGCTCATCCTGGACACTGCGCCGCTCTCCTTCGGGTGTGCTGAGCCTGGCCCAAGTGCCATCGGCGCCGAGCTCCCAGGCGTTCGCGTTGTCGGCAAAGCTGCGCTCCAGCAGGTCGGCGAGCTCCCCTTTCAGCCCCTCATCCTCGACGGGGGTCACTAACTCGACGCGACTGTCGAGGTTGCGCGGCATCAGGTCCGCCGATCCCATCAGGACACGGGTTTCCTCTCCGCGCTGGAAGGCGTAGAGCCGGGAATGCTCGAGAAAGCGCCCCACGACCGAGACGACGCGAATGTTCTCCGACACGCCGGGGATCCCAGGGCGCAGGCAGCAGATGCCCCGCACGTTGAGGTCGACGCGCACCCCCGCCTGCGAGGCTTCGTAAAGGGCCTGGATGCAACGGGCGTCGGCCAGCGCGTTCATCTTCAGGGCGATCCGGGCCTCCTGCCCGGATCGATGGGCGTGGACGGTGGCCTCGATCTCCTCGATGATCCGGTCTCGCATCGTCGTCGGCGCGACCAGCACTTTGCGGTACTCCGCCGGTCGCCCGTAGCCGGTCAGGAAGTTGAACATCTCGGCGACGTCGGCGCCGATCTCCGGATCGGCCGTGAACAGGCCAAGATCGGTGTAGAGACGTGCCGTCTTCGGGTTGTAGTTGCCGGTCCCGATGTGGACGTACTCGCGCACGCGGTCGCCCTCCCGGCGCGCGACGACAATCGCCTTCACGTGCGTCTTCAAGCCGGGGATGCCGTAGACAACGTGGACCCCGGACTCCTCCAGCGACTTCGCCCAGTGGATGTTGGCCGCCTCGTCGAAGCGAGCTTTCAGCTCCACCATGCAGACCGCCTGCTTGCCGCGTTCGGAAGCGCGGATCAGCGACGGCACAAGCGCCGAGTCGTCGCTCGTCCGGTACACCGTCTGCTTGATCGCGAGCACGTCCGGATCGACCACCGCCTGCTCGACGAAACGCTCCACCGAGGTCGCAAAGGAGTCGTAGGGGTGGTGGACGAGGATGTCGCCCTGCCGGATCGCCGCGAAGATGTCGGCGGGCTCATCGTCCTCCCCCTGAAGTCGTGGCTGCGTCACCGGCGTCCACGGCCTGTAGCGCAGCTCGGCGTGGCCGGGGACGTCGACGACGTCGGTTAGGTCGGCGAGGTCGATCAGCCCGTCGACGTCATAGACCTCGCGGTCTTCGAGGCGCAGCGCGTCGATCAGCTGGCCCCGCAGCTTCGAGTTCATCCCGGTCGCGATCTCCAGCCTCACGACCTCGCCGAAGCGACGGCGGCGGAGCTCGTCCTGGACCGCCTGCAGCAGGTCGTCCGCCTCATCGCTGACGTTGAAGTCAGCGTCGCGGGTGACCCGGAAATACCCGTGGTCGATGACCTCGGTGCCGGGAAAGAGCGCGTCGAGGTTCGCCGCGATCGCCTCCTCCAGCGGGACCAGCACGCTGCCCTCCTCCCCGATGCGCAGGAAGCGCCCAAGCAGCTCCTTCGGCACCTTGACCCGGGCGATGATCTCGGTCTCGCTGTCGGGATCGCGAAGCAGCACGCCGAGGCTGAGCGAGAGGTTGGAGATGTAGGGAAAGGGGCGCCCCAGGCCGATCACCAGCGGGGTCAACGCCGGGAAAACCTGCTCGTGGAAGCGGATATCGATTTCGCGGCGCTCGGCCTCCGTCGCGGAGCCCAGCGAGACGATGCGAACCCCGTGCTCTTCTAACTCCGGACGCAGCTCGCCGTTGAAGCAGCTGTGGAGGCGCCCGTCGAGCTCCAGCACCCGGGCCTGGATCGCATCCAGCTGCGTGCTGGTGGCGAGGCCGTCGGGGCCCCGCGCGTCGATCCCGGCATCGAGCTGATCGAACAGTCCCGCGACCCGGACCATGAAGAACTCGTCCAGGTTGGAGGCGTAGATCGAGCAGAATCTGACTCGCTCCAGCAGAGGGGTATTGGGGTCCTCGGCCAATTCGAGGACCCGCTGGTTGAAGTCGAGCCAGGAAAGCTCGCGGTTGAAATAGAGGCCCGGATCGTCGATCGGGCCATCGTACTGAGGCAAAGGCGAAGCCCCCCTCGCCTCAGGCGGCCCGAACGGAGGATGCTCGCCAATGGCGATGCCGCGGTCGAGCGCCCGCGTGTAGCCCGCGGCCAGCTGGCCCAGGGCGCGGTCCCAGGAGCGAGTACGCGCCGCCCGGACGGCGGCGGTGCCAAGACTTTGGCGCAGCTGGGCCGAGGAGGCGAGTTGGAGCACGACTCCCGCGATGTGATCGGGACTGGGCTGGCAGAGCATGCCGGTATGGCGGTTCTCGATCAGGGAGGCAGGGCCGCCCTCGGCGACCGCGACGACCGGCAGCCCGCTCGCGCCGGCCTCGACGACGACCTGCCCGTAGGTATCGGTGCGGGAGCAGAAGAGGAAGATGTCCGAGCTGGCGTAGGCGCGAGCCAGCTCGTCGCCCTCCAACCATCCCAGGAAGGTCGCGCGGCTGCCCAGCCTCCTTCTCAGCTCGCCCTCCTCGGGGCCACCGCCGGCGAGGAGCAGGTGCAAGCGGGGGTCGGCGCGGTGGGCTCGCAGAAAGCTCTCGGCGAGCAGGTCCACCCCCTTCTCCCGAGTCAACCGACCCGCGTAGAGGACCTTCAGCTCACCCGGGAAGGCGTCTTGATCGCGCTTTGCCGGATCGAAGCGAGAGACGTCGACGCCGCGCTCCCAGCGTCCCACTCGCTCCGGGTCGACCCCGAGGCCGGCCAGCGAGCGGTCCGCCGCCGGGCTTGGCGAGAGGACGACCGAGGGGGCGCCATAGAAAGCCGCGAGTCCGCCACGAGCGATCGCCTCCAAGCCGTCGTCGCCGCTTCGCATTCCCGCGTAGGCGCCCAGCTCGGTGTGGTAGCTGCCGACCAGGGGCATCCCCGTGATCCGGCTGAGCAGGACGGCCGCGATGCCCGCGGGGCCCGGCGCGGTGGCGTGAACGAGATCGTAGCGGCCCTCGGCGAGCGTCTCGACCAGGTCCGGCAGGCCGGGCACGCCCAGCGTCAAGCCCTCGTAGAAGGGAACGTTCAGCTCGGCGGCGGCAGGCAGGCGGCGGTCCACCCCAGGGTCGGTCCCCACCACCTCCACCTCGAAGCCGGGAACGCCGTGCTCACGGATCTGCTCGATCGTGTGGGTCACGCCGTGCATCGAACCGATCCCGTCGACGATCACCGCAACCCGGCGCACCTCGCCCTCGCGGGCGGCCAGTTTCGCTTTCTCGGCTCCCAGGAACGCGGCGGAGGGCGCATAGGGCACGGCCGGCACCAGGGCGTCGAAGAGGCCCCCGAAGGCGGCCGGCGCGTCGCCGCCGGCGACAGCCCGCGAGCCCAGCGCGACCGCGGCGCGCAACCGCCGCTCATGGGCGCGGCGGGCACGGCGGTAGAGGCCCGCGTGGGAGAAGCCCTCGGACTGGAGGTACTCGATTAGCTCGCGGCCTCGCTGGTCCAGCCCGACCGAGGCCAGCCAGGCCTCGAGCAGCGCACGGGCGTCGTCGGGCCCGAGGTCGGCGGCGATCTTCCCTTCTCGAGCAGCGCCCTGGCCCACAACCCGCTGCGCGATCTTCAGCACAACGGCGGGATTCGGCGCACCCCCGCCCTCGGTCTGTCCGTCGAGGGCCAGGGCACGGGTTGCGAGCGCCATCGCCGCGTGCGCCCATTTGGCGGCGCTCCCCTGTTCACCGCCGGCGAGGGCGTCGCCGCGGCGCATGAGGCGCAAAAACTCTTCCGGCGTGGACGCCGTGGGCGTTTCGGTGAAGGTGCGGCCGATGTCCACGCCGGCGTGATCGTCGGAGCCGCCGATGCCGGTGCTGCCGTGCGTGTCGACATAGACGACCGCGGGCATGTTGAGCTCTGCCGCCCGCGACCCGTTGCGCACCTCCCAGGTTGGGAACAGCTCAGCGAGGCGGCGGCGATGGCGTCGCGTGAGGGGAGCGGCGACGTCATAGAAAGGGTGTGCGAGCGCAGAGGCGATCTCGTTGTCGCGAAGGTATGCGGCGCAGGCCTCCACATCGCCGGCGTTGGCCTGCAGCCACTCGTGGTCTCCGGGAGTGATCCCGTAACAGAGGACATGCACCGCTTGGGGCTCGCCGGCGAAGCGAGCGGTCAGCTCCTCGGAGATGAAGCAGTCGGGACGGTCGGCCAGCTCCAGGCAACCGTCGATCGTGTCGTGATCGGTGATCGTCACGAAGTCCATGCCGCGCCGCTTGGCAAGCTCGTAGACCTCCTGCGGGGGCGTGGCGCACTCGGGCAGGCCCAGTGAGCGCTGCACCCCCAGCCGCGAGAGCTGCGAGGCGGTCGAGTGGCAGTGCATATCGACTCGGGAAGTCATCGGTGTCTCCCTTTTCGCATTCGTTTTGTCACCGTGAGACTTCCCTATTTGCAGGGAAATCTTGTGAAGCGAAGGGGAAGGAGCTGTGAAGATCCGGTGATCGGGCAATCAGGGGGGCAGGGCGTACTCGAGCCCAGCCCAGACACCCTCCCCCGCCTGCTCCCGCCAGAGATCGCGGAAGCGCTGGAAGAGCAGCTCACGGCGGGCATGCAGAAAGGTGGTCAGCGAATCGATCCCCTCCGCGCGCGGCAGCATCACGTCGCAGTCGTGGATGCCGCCGAGCACGCTCTGCAGGTCCTTGGCCGCTCCCCGCGCGGTTTCGGCTTCCGCGCCAAAGCAAAAACCGGTGATCTCGAGCACGTAGCGCAGGCGCTTGGCGGCGATCCGCATGTCGTGCTGAGCCTCCACCGCACCGGGCTCGAGCGCGTCGTCGGCGAAAGAGCGCAGCTCGTCGAGCCTGGTGCGCAGAATCAGCGCCGCGTTCCCACGCAACGGCTTCGACGGGTCGAGCCCCTTCACCCGGCGCGCCTTCATGCCTGGACCGCCTTCACCAGCTTGCGCAGGCGGCAGTGCAGCTTCTCCAACCGCTTCGGGGCGACGAACGGAGCCAGCTCTTCGTTTGCCATTCGCTGCTCCTCGCGCAACCCATCGATCAACGCCGCGAGGGCGTCGCGGTCGTCCTCGGGGGCCTCCGCGGCGAACCCCTCGAGGAACTCGATCGCCACATCGCAATCGCGCCGCTCACCGAGGGCGTCGGCCAGCGCCTTGACCCGCTTCAGCGACTTGCGCCGGCGCTTGCGGGGAAAGCATGGCTCGAAGACCTCCATCGCGGCGCGCAGGCGACGGGTAGCGACCCGCATGTCGTGCAGCGGCTCGATGTCCTCCATGTCGAGGATGCCGTCGGAATGCTCGAACACCTCACTCGCCCGTACTTCGGTCGCGCGCGCCGCCGCTCGCGCGAATGGGGCGTCGCAGTCAAGCCCAGGGATCTCGCGGGCGCGGGCCACTCGGTGAGGCTAGATGGTCACTCCCAAACTCGGCGCGTCAACGACAGCTCGGGGAGCCGCTATGCCGCGAGGCGAGGGGCCGAGTCGTCGATGCTGCCGTTGAGAAGATCGAGGATGACGCCCTCCCGCAGGCCGCCCTTGCCGATCTGAAGCGGCTGGCCGAGCAGCTCCGAGACCTTCTCCAGCACCAGCACCCCGGTGGCGAGGATGCGCACCCGCTCGGGGTCGAGCTCGAAGCGGCGGGCGACCTCGGTGGCCGGATCACCGGAGAGCACGCGGATCCCGCGCTCCAGCGTCTCGTACTCGAGGACCGCACCGACCAGGCGTCGCAACGAGGTGGCGCTACCGCCTACCGCAACAGCTTGTGCGGGATGCTCGATCTCAACACCGTCGAAGACGTCCTCGATGTGGTCGCGAATCTTGCGAATCTCCGTGGCTGAAGGCGGATCGGACGCAATCAGCTCGTCGGCCAAGACCCCGGAGCCAATCCGCCAGGAGCGGACTTTCTCCACCCCGCCTTGGACCGTTCCAAGGATCACCTCGGTCGAGCCACCGCCGACATCGACGACCCCGACCTTTCCCTCGACGGGATGGCCAAGCGTCTTGGTCGCACCGATAAAGGAAAGTCGCCCCTCCTCCTCCTCGCTGAGGATGTCAACGGGGATGCTTGAAGCCTTGGTGATCGCCCGCGCCGCCTCCTCCCCATTCGGTGCCTCGCGAACAGCCGCCGTCGCCACCGAACGAATCGTCTCCGCTCCCAGCTCGCGGGCGAGGCGAACCTGGGTGGCGACGACCTCGGCTACCTCGGCGACCTTCTCCGGCAGGATCGCGCCCTCCTCGTCGAGCGCCTTATTGATCCGTGTGTATGCCCGCTGCTCCATCACCTTCTTCAACTGGCCATCCACAGGCTCCGCCACGAGCACGCGTGTCGTATTCGACCCAATATCTATCGCCGCACAGAGCATCTGGATCTGTTCGTCAATCTTCCCAGACGCCCCGGATCTCAAGCCCCGCATCGGGGGAAGGACGCCTTGCTGCTAACCGGCGGGGTGCGAAGCGTCCTCGAACTCCCGGAAGAGCCCGGTGACGACGAAGGCGACCTGCTCGCCGATGTCCACGGCGTTGTCGCCGATCCGCTCGATCGCCCGTGCGGCAAGCAGCATCGTCATCGCCCATTCCCGCTTGTCCGCGTCGTCGCCGATCTCTAGCGCGAGACGGAAGCACTCGCGGTTGAGGTTGTCGACGACGTCGTCCTGGCGGACCAGATCGTGCGCCATCTCGACGTTGCGCTCTTCGAAGGCGCGCTTTGCCTGGCTGATCAGGGTTCGGGACTGGGCTCCCATGGTGAGGATGTTCTTCACCATCCCCTCGTCGGCCGGCGGCTCGTTGCCCGAGAGCGGGATCAGCTTGCAGACGTTGACGCACTGGTCGCCCATCCGCTCGACGTTCT
>JBBDYO010000071.1:0-14210 GCA_040901495.1 Solirubrobacterales bacterium | reverse complement strand
CATATCGGCCCGTCGGCGAAGAACTAGGTCGGTGGCTGAGCGGCAGTTATGGGGCGGGGGTTGGGGCCGGGGCGGGGGCTGGGGTTTTCGGGGGCAGTGGGGGGAGGGTGCCGGCGTTGTAGTCGGCGTATTCGAGGAAGTTCGGGCGGCGGATCTTGAGGCGAAGCGTGTTCGTCGTCCGCGGATAGGGGCCGAGCGCGTACTGGTTGCCGGTTTCGCCGAAGCCGCGGTAGTAGACGAGCATTCGCACCCGCGGCCGCTTCACCACCCAGGCAACGAGCTGCTTTACGAAGCGCGGTTCGTCGACCTGGTGGACCGCCCACTCGGCGATCGCGATCGGCTTGCCCTTCCACTGTTTGCCGGCGTAGAAGCGGTTGAGGTCTTTCCAGACCGGATACTGCGAGTAGAAGTCGGTTGCGGCCCAATCGACCCAGGGGGACCCCGGCCAGTAGTTGCCGGGGAAGTTGCCTTTTACCCGTGGCGAGCCGCCCGGCAGCGGGCTCCAGATAATGCTCACCGGAGCCGCTGGCAGGCTCGTCGGGTTTGGCCCTTTGGTGCGGTTCAGCGGCGGCAATCCGATTTCCGCCAGGGTCGTGTTGATCCCTTCCAGGGTCTGACCGCCGCGCACGATCGCGACGATTCGGCGGAAGGCCTGCTTGTACCAGCCGGCCGTGTGTTCGCCGCCTTTCTGCGTCCCGTCGCAGTTGACCGCGGACCAGGCGTTGAGGCAGCGGTTGGGCTCCCCGAGCGGGCGAATGTAGGCCGGCAGGCCGCGCTTGTAGAAGAAGTCGTTGAGCTGCAGCAGGTAGTTGTCGCCGCCGCCGAGCGCTATCTGCTGCGGTGTGATCATCTCCGCCAGGGTCTGATCGTTGGCGGTTGAGATGTGGAGGATTGGCCGGGTGCCCGTTTCACGCCAGCGTTCGTAGGCGGCGTTGAGGCTGTTGCCCCACGGATGGAAGGTCTGCAGCAGCGCTGGGTGCTTGCCGACCAGGGCCGCGAACTCGTTGAACTCGGCTGTCGTGCCGCGATCGCTGACGCCGAAGAAGACGTTCGGCTTGGGCGGGACGAGCGAGATCGCCTGGGCAGGAGCCGCAGGGAGGACAGGAAGAATGAGCAGAGCGAGTCCCGCAACCGCGCTGACCGCGGCCCGGCGAGGCACCCATGTCACTGCGACCGCAGTGACCCGGCTAGCCCTCCTCCAAGACATCGCTCATCCTCCTTGGCTTGACTCCGAGCGCCTCGGCGTCTGCGGTGCCGCGCTCGCTGACCATGGAGACCTCCATCAGCTCGGCCTCCTCCCAGGTTGCAAACACGGCCTCGCCGGCGATGGAGCGGGCCGCAAGCAATCCGTAACGGACCAGCGGCAGCGGCAGGTGGATGAGCGGCCGGGGCCGACCGGCGATGCGGCTGACCAGGTCGGACATGTCGTCGTAGGAGAGCGCGTCGGGCCCGGCCAGCTCATAGCGGCGGTCCTCGCCGGCCAGGGCGGCGACGACGCAGCGAGCGGCGTCCTCGGCCCAGATCGGCTGGAACCGCGCGCCGCCGCTGCCCGAGACCGGCATCACCGGCAGGAAGGAGAAGCGCCGCAGCAGGGTGATCCAGGGGTCGCTGTGGTCGTAGACGATCGAGGGGGCGAAGATCGTCGTCTCCAGCGGGGAGGAGGAGACCGCCCGCTCCGCCAGCCACTTGGCGCGGAAGAAGCGCGTGCGCTGGGCGGGCCCGGCGTTGAGAGCGCTGAAGAAGATGAAGCGACGCACCCCGCTGCGCTCGGCGGCGCGCAGCAGGCGGACGGTCGCCAGCCCGTTCAGCTCCTCCAGCTGGTGCGGCGGTTGGTCGCGGATCGTCGCCGCCAGGTGGATCACGGTGTCGACCCCGCGCAGCGCCTGGCGGACCAGGTAGGGGTCGGACATCTCGCCGAGGTCCCCGAGCGCGATCTGCACGTCGACCCGCCGCGCGCCCAGTTTCCGCGGCTCCCGCACCAGGCAGCGCACGTCATCGCCCCGCTCGAGCAGTTGGGGCAGCAGGCGCGAGCCGATGCTCCCGGTGGCGCCGGTCAGCAGCAGCATCGCGGCGCTTCGTTGGGGTTGGCGTGTCCCGTCATGCGACGCTCAAACCCTAGAGACTCGACTGCGGGTGCCCCGCAGCAAGCCCTTCGCCGACCCTCCACGCCGCCGTCCGCCGTCGCGCATCCCTAAAATGTGCGCTCGCGCTGGTGGGGGCCTGAGCCCCGCCCCGGCACCGAAAAGACGACTTAGGAGATAAAGCCTCGAATGACCTACGTCATTGCCGAGCCGTGCATAGGCACCAAGGACAACTCGTGTGTCGAGGTATGTCCGGTCGACTGCATCCACCCGACCCCGGACGAGCCCGACTACGACTCGGTCGAGATGCTCTACATCGACCCCGACGAGTGCATCGACTGCGATGCCTGCGTCGAGGCCTGTCCCGTGGACGCCTGCTTCGCCGAGGACCAGCTGCCGGCCGAGTGGGCCAAATACGCCGAGATCAACGCCGAGTATTACAAGAAGAGCGCGGCGTAGACGCAAAGCGCGGCGTAGCTTTTTGGCTTGAACAAGGGGTTTGAGTCCACGGTGTTCGGGCACGAACTCTTGTTGTGACTAATCACAGCCTGCCCGCTCACTAGACAATTCAAGTAGTGGGTGCCGCTAAAGCGATCCGGTGGTGCCGGAGCTTTGCGCTTGCTAGCGTGATTTGAGGATGAGTGGTACGCAAGCCACCTCTGTTGCCGCGAAAGCGCCTCAAACCCGGGAAGTTCTCGAGGGGGCTGTGGCGATTGCTCGTGAGCTGCTTGGCATGGATGCCGCATATGTGGCCGAGTTCACGGATGAGCGGCAGGTGTACCGGGCGCTCGATGGGGATGCGGACTCGTTTGGCATGAGCCTCAACGAGGGCCCACCGGCCGTGGGTACCTATTGCCAGAGGATGCTGAACGGCGAGCTTCCAAACGTCATCCCCGACAGCGGCGCCGACGAGCGTGTACGCGACCTCGAGATAACCAAGCAGGCGGAAATTGGCGCTTACGCCGCGGTTCCGTTTCGATTTCCCGACGGAACGGAGGGCTCGCTGTGCTGCGTGAGCCACCAACCTGACACTTCGCTTGCCGAGCGCGACATCACGTTCATGCACGCGCTTGCGCGGCTGATCGAGGACCACCTCGAGCGACACGAGATCGAACGCAGCATTCGCGAGACCCTGGGAGTGGAGCTGGTGAGCAACGCCGGAGAGCTCCGCAGCGCCCTGGCGAGGCTCGACGCTTCGCAGACCGAAACGATCTTCCGCCTCTCGCAGATGGTCGAGTACCGCGACGATGACACCGGCATGCACGTTCAGCGTGTCAGCCGGCTCTCCCACGATCTCGCCATTCGAGCCGGCCTCGATGCTTCGACCGCCGAGGGGATCCTCCTCGCGAGCCCGTTGCACGACGCCGGCAAGGTCGCCATCCCCGACGCCGTGTTGCTCAAGCCGGGCAAGCTGACAAGCGAGGAGCGAGCGGTGATCGAGCGTCACGCCGAAGCAGGCTACGAGCTGCTCAGGGGCTCGGTCTCTGAGGCACTCGAGCTGGCTGCCTTGATCGCCTGGACGCACCATGAGCGCTGGGACGGAGGAGGCTATCCGCGCGGGCTTGCCGGTGAGCAGATCCCGATCGAGGGGCGGATAGTGGCGATCGCCGACGTCTATGACGCCCTTCGCAGCGCTCGGGTCTACCGCCCTGCTTTCAGCGCCGAAGACGCCGCCGAAATGCTTCGCGAGGAACGTGGCACCCATTTCGACCCAGACCTCCTCGACGTGTTTCTGAGCGACCTCGCTGCGAGCGCAGACGGTTATGGATCAGCCGACGGAACCTGACGCCTCCGCGACGGAGGCGTTGCTCGACGCTCTGATACGTCCAGACGCCGCCGATGCGGAAGCTCAGATCCGGAGCCTGCTCGAAGCCGGCGTGCCGGGGCCGCACATCTACTCGCGGGTCATCGCACCCGCGCTGGCCAGTGTCGGAGACCTGTGGGAGGAGGGGACGATCTCGGTGGCTGAAGAGCACTTTGCGTCCGCGGTCGTGGAGCAGCTGATGAGCCTCGTCTATCCCACCCTCTTCGAGCGGCCGGCCCGAACAAGGGAGCGGATCCTCACGGCCTGCGTCGAAGGTGAGCGTCATGTGATCGGTTTGCGCATGGCGGCCGATTTGCTCGAGGGCGCCGGCTTCGACGTTCTTTTCGTCGGCGCCGACGCTCCGACCGACTCGCTGGCTGCAATGGCCGCCGAGGCTCAGCCTGCGGTCTGCGTTCTCGCCGCCAAGATGCCGGCCACCGCCCTCACCCTGGCCACCACCGTGGCGGAGATCCAAAGCGCCGCGCCGCAGCTGCCGCTCATCGCGGGGGGAGCGGGGCCGGCGATCCGTGAGGTCCTGGGTCCCGAGGTCACCGTCGTCGACCAGGTCGACGAGATCGTCGCCTCAGTCGAGGACGCCGTCCACCCCCGATCGGCTTAGGAGCTATGCGCCGCTTTGGACGACCGGCAGCGGGGTGCCGCTGACCGGCGGCGGCTCGGCGGCGGCCGGGACGGCCTGTAGGACCGGCAGCTCCTGGGGGGTGGAGGCGACGATGCCGCGGGCGGCCTGGCGGATCGCCTGCGAAGCGGGGGCGTCCGGCTCCGCGGTGACCAGCGGCGAGCCGGAGTCGGCGTGCTCGCGCAGCGGCTCCGACAGCGGCACCTTGCCAAGCAGTGGCACGTCGAGTTCGTCGGCGAGGAGCTGCCCGCCGCCCTCTCCGAAGATGGTGAAGCGCTCGCCGCTCGGGGTCGTGAAGCCGGACATGTTCTCGATCACTCCGAGCAGCTCGAGGTCAAACTTGCTCGCCATGTCGGCGCCGCGCTTGGCCACCGTCTGCGCCGCCGGCTGCGGAGTCGTCACGACCAGGAACTTGGCCTGGGGCAGGAGCTGGGCGAGGGTCATCGAGACGTCGCCGGTCCCGGGCGGGAGGTCGAGCAGCAGGTACTCGAGCTCGCCCCAGGCGACGTCCTCGAGGAACTGCTGGATCGCCTTGTGGAGCATCGGCCCGCGCCAGACGACCGCCGCGTTCTCCTCGACGAAGAAGCCGATCGACATCACCTTGACGCCGCTCGGCGCCTCCAGCGGCAGGATCTTGCGCTCCCCGTTGACGTCGGGTTTGCGGTTGACGCCGAGCATGCGCGGGATCGAGTAGCCATAGACGTCGCAGTCCAGGGCGCCCGCCGAATGGCCTTCGGCGGTCAGCGCCGCGGCCAGGTTGGCGGTCATCGTCGACTTGCCGACGCCGCCCTTGCCCGAGGAGACGCAGATCACGTTTTTGACCTGGGCCAGGGCACCGGCGGGCAGCTTGCCGCGCCCCAGCGTTTTCTGCAGGCTGCCTTTCTCCTCGTCGGAGAGGACGTCGAAGCCGACCGCCACCGAGGTCACGCCGTCCAGCTCTGAGACCTGCTGGGCGACCGCCTGTTCGAAGTGGGAGCGGATCGGGCAGCCCGCGGTGGTCAGTGAGACAATGACCTCGACCCGGCCGTCGTCCTTGACCTCGATCGAGCGCACCATTCCCAGCTCGACGATCGAGCGACGCAGCTCCGGATCGATCACCGCGCGCAGCTTCTCGGTGATCTGCTCGTTGGTCGGAAGAGGCATCCGGGCCATTTTCGCAGAGGCGTCGTCCCGGCACGCGTCCCCTATGGGCGCGCCGTCGCCTAGCCATCCCCGCAGCTTCCGAGCCGGGCATCCATACGAGTCAGACATCCATACGAGTCAGGCATCCATACATCCGTCCGGCGGGGGGAGAGATTGGCATGGCTGTGCCCTTGGACTCGAAATGCGGTCAATCGAGGAGGGTTGATGTCGAGGCGGAGTGGTGCGCTTGTTCGGGTCGTCGGGTTGGGGGTCCTGCTGGCGTTGGCGTTCCTCCTCCTGTTCGTGCGCGAGGCGAGCGGAGCGAAGTACACCGTTGCGCAGTGCGGCTGGCACGTTGGCGCGGACGCGGACTGGGGCGATTCCACCGGCGGGGCGAAGTTCCGCCCCGACGCCTACTGCGCGACCCCGCCCGGGACAGACCCCTTCGACGGCGCCCACATGAAGAGCTTCACGCGGAGCGGCGCCTCGACCGTCTCCGGCACGCGCTTCGCGCGGTGGCGCTGGGTGGCGCCGTCGGGAACGTCGATAACCCGGGTCAGCGGCACCTGGTGGCATGCGCTGCACGACGGAATGGAGCAGCGCATCGGGGCCGGCACTTGGAGTGGCGGCTTCAGCCCCTTCGCCAGCGCCGCGTCCACCGACGTCACGCCTCGCAACTTCGTCGCCGGCTTCTCACCCGGGGTGCCGGCAATCGAGGATCGCCTGCTCTGCGCACGCGCGGAAAGCAAATGGTGCAGCCTCGATGCGAGCTCCTGGTCGGCGGTGCGGGCGCTGACGCTCACGGTCGAAGACAACGGCGGGCCGGCCGCCGGCATCGGCGGCGACCTGACGGCCGGCGGTTGGCGGCGCGGGATCCAGGGCGTCCAGTTCTGGGGATCGGACGGCGGTGGCGGGATCCGCTACGGCGAGACGTCGATCGACGGCGCTCGTGTGGCGCTGGCCGAGTACCCCTGCGCCAAAGAAATGATCGGCGGCGAATGGCGGGGCACCAGGATGCGGCCCTGCGAGCCCAGCGCATCCGGCTCGGCGATCGTGATGACCGCCAACTTCAGCGATGGCCCTCACACGCTCGGCCACTGCGCGACGGACTTCGCCGGGAACGCCGCCTGCGTCGCGCCCCGCACCGTTCTGATCGACAACACGCCGCCCGCTCACCCGCGCAGCGTCTCGGTGGTTGGGGGCGAGGGCTGGCGGAACACCAACGACTTCGACCTCGGCTGGGCGAACCCCGACCAGGGGCGTGGCAGCCCGATCGGCGGCGCCTCCTGGCGGGTGCTCGGCGCGGCCGGCTTC
This sequence comes from Solirubrobacterales bacterium, assembly GCA_040901495.1. Lineage (GTDB taxonomy): Bacteria > Actinomycetota > Thermoleophilia > Solirubrobacterales > 70-9 > VRUE01. The sequence goes on along the minus strand of JBBDYO010000071.1, from coordinate 7,252 downwards.
GACACCGGGGTGCAGTTCGCGCCCGGCCGTGACCTCACCGCCCTGCGCGACCTGCGCATGCCGATGCCGGGCGCCTACCTGGCGCAGATCTGGCTTCGCGACGAGGCCGGCAACGAGGCCCCCCCTTCCGCGATCTCGGTGCCGCTGCGCTTCGACGACGTGGCGCCGGGGATCGCGTTCGAGGCGGATGACGGCGTCGGCTTTCCGGGCACGGTCCGGGCGAACGTGACCGACGTCCATTCCGGGCCGGCGGCCGGGACGATCCTCTACCGGAGGCTGGGTACCGAGCGGTGGATCGAGCTGGCGACCAAGTTCGAGCCCGGCGCGGAACCGGGATCGGCTCGGCTGCTCGGCCACCTTCCGGGCGACCTCGGGCCTGGGACCTACGTCTTCCGCGCCGACGCGGTGGATGGCGCCGGGAATAAAGCGTCGAGCACCCGCCGCGTCGACGGCACCGAGATGGCGCTGCGCAAGGTGCCGCCGGCTGCCGTGGTGGCGAAGGGACCCGCGCCATCGGCGGCGGCCAAGACCCGGGTGTTCGCCCGTCTGCGCTGGCGCCAGCACCGCGGCCCGCAGGTGACGGTCCCGTTTGGCGCTACCGCGATGTTGAGCGGGCGCTTGGTCAACGCCGAGGGCGCGGGCCTCGCCGGCCGCCGTTTGCGGGTCGTCTCGAGGCCCTCGCGAGGCGCCCTCGCCCGGCGGCGGATCGATGCCGTCGTGACCGGGGCGCACGGCGGCTTCCGCCTGCCGCTGTCGCGGGGCCCGTCGCGGCGCATCACGGTTACCTACCGGGGTGAGCCGGGGCTCGACCGCGCCCGGCGCCCCGCCCTGGCGCTGCGGGTCCGCGGCGCCGCTGTCCTCCACGCCAGGCCGCTGCAGTTGCGAACCGGCGAGGCGGTCCGTCTATGGGGCCGCGTCCGCACCCGCGGGGCGCCGGTGCCGAGGCGCGGCAAGCTTGTCGCCGTGCAGTACTACGAGTCGGCGGCCCGTCGCTGGCGGCCGGTCCTGGTCACCCGGACGAACCATGACGGCCATTTCCACGCCCGCTACCGGTTCCGCTACATCAGCGGCCACGCCCGCATCCGGCTCCGCGCGGTCGCCCTGGCCGAGGAGCGCTGGCCCTACGTCCCGGGCGCCTCGGCGCCGGTGACGATCCAGGTGACAGGCTGACCGCCCACCCGGTCGATGGGCCGATACGTCCAGCCAGAATGGACATATCGGCCCATCGGCACGGGTCACGTCTGGTCGGTAGGGTGGCGTCGATGTCGAAGGCGACCCTTCACACCAACGCCGGGCCGATCGTCGTCGAGCTACACGACGAGGACGCCCCGAAGACGGTCGAGAACTTCCGCAAGCTGAGTGCCGACGGCTTCTATGACGGGCTCGTCTTCCACCGCATCATTCCCGACTTCATGATTCAGGGCGGTTGCCCGGAGGGGACCGGCCGCGGCGGCCCCGGCTACACGTTCGAGGACGAGTTCAACGACCACAAGATCGTCCGCGGCGCGCTGGCGATGGCCAACGCCGGCCCCAACACGAACGGGTCGCAGTTCTTCATCGTCACCACCGAGGCGGCGTCCTGGCTCGACGGCAAGCACACCGTCTTCGGCCGGGTCACCGAGGGGATGGACGCGGTCGATGCGATTGAGTCGACCGAGACCGACAGCGGGGATCGCCCGGCGACGCCCCAGACGATCGAGCGCGTCGAGCTCTCCGACTGACAGTCCCCGCGCGCTGATCCGGCTCGCCCGCTAGCGGACCCGTTCACCGATCCATGTAGCGGATGGGAATCGGCCACCCGATTCCCCGAATCAATGCCATACAGTCCTCCTGCACTACAGGAGGGGGTTATTGCTTTGGATTCAGGAACGGTAACCCGACCCGGTTACCTGGCGGGCTTCGCGACGCTCGAGACTGAGCGGAGCCTGGAATCGCTCCCTGTAGAGGGGGTCATCCCCGAGTGGCTGACGGGGACCCTGGTGCGCAACGGGCCCGGCAAGTTCGAGATCGGCGACATGTCCCTGCGCCACTGGTTCGACGGCCTCGCGATGCTCCACCGCTTCTCCTTCGCCGGGGGACGGGTCTCCTACGCGAACCGTTACCTGCGGACCGAGGCCTTCCGGGCGGCCGAGCAAGGCGACCTCTCCTTCGGCGAGTTCGGCACCGACCCGCCCCGCTCGATCCTCAAGCGGGCGACGACGATATTCAGGCCCGACCTCACCGACAACTGCAGCTTCAACGTCGCCCGCCTGGGGGACGACTACATCGCGATGACCGAGACGCCGTCGCCGGTCGCCTTCGACCCCGATACGCTCGAGACGCTCGGTGTCCCGTACTCGGTTCCGGGGGGCCAGCACGTCACCGCGCACCCACACTACGACCGGGCGACGGGAGAGATGCTCTCGCTCGCGACTCATTTTGGCCGGCGCCCCCGGCACCGCCTCGTCGCCCAGAAGGACCGCGCGAGCGCGCGCATCCTGGCGGAGCTGCCGGCGATGGGGGGCGAACCCTCCTACATGCACAGCTTCGGCCTCACCGACAACTACATCGTGCTCACCGCTTGCCCCTTCATCGTCAACCCGCTGCAGCTGGGGCTGAGCAACCGGCCGTTCATCGAGAACTTCCGCTGGAAGCCGAAGGAGGGCACCAGGTTCTACGTGATCGAGCATGGCTCGGGCGAGCTGCGTGGGAGCTTTGAGACCGACGCGTTCTTCGCCTTCCACCACGTCAACGTGTTCGAGCGCGGCGCGGAGCTGGCGGTCGACCTGATCCTCTACGAGGACCCCGATGTGATCGACGCCCTCTACCTGGACGAGCTCCGGGCCTCACCGCCCTCGGAGGCGGTCCACGGCCGCTTCCATCGCTACCGCATCGACCTCGAGAGCGGCGCGGTCGGCGACGAACAGCTCTGCGGCGAGATGTTCGAGCTGCCGCAGATCGACTACGAGCGCTGCAACGGGCGGCCCTACCGCTACGTCTACGGCGCCGCGGTCGACAGCGACACCGGCGGCGAGCCCGCCGACTTTCTCGACCAGATCGTCAAGGTGGACCTGGAGAGCGGCGCGCTGGCGGTCTGGCAGGAGCCGGGCTCATACCCCGGCGAAGCGATCTTTGTCCCCTCGCCCCGCCGCGGCCGCCGCGAGGACGAGGGCGTGCTGCTCTCGGTCGTGCTCGACTGTCGCGACACCGGCTCCTACCTGCTCGTGCTCGACGCCGAGACCCTCACCGAGCTGGGCCGCGCGCGCCTGCCCCACCACGTCCCGTTCGGCTTCCACGGCCAGTACTTCAGCTGACCATCCCCGTCAGCGATTCTCGATTCCCACTCGAAGGGCCGGAAGCGGATCCGCTCCCCGGTCAGGCGTGTGAGGGTTCGCTCAGTGGGGGGTCTGGGCCGGATTGGAGCTCGTCGAAGCGCTGAGTTGGCAGTCGCCGTGTCGCCCAAAAGGACGCGACCACGAGGAAGGCGGCGAACAAGAGGGCGGTCTTCAGTGCAGTCAGCTGCGCTTCTTCGTAATTGTCAACGAGGGCGTCGGTTGTCTCCTGATCGAGCCCCGCGGCGGTCGCGCTTGCTCGCACATTTTCCGAGGGGACAAAGCTTCCGCCCGAGCTCAGCTCGACCTTGACTTGGTCTTTCACCTGGTTGGAGATGCGCGGGTCTTCGTCGACGTTCGCGGTGAAAGCGGAGAGCAGGCCGCTGATCACGATTGCGCCGAGCAGCGCTGTGCCGAGCGATGAGCCGAGCTGCTGGGCAGTGTTCTGCAGCCCCCCGGCCTCGCTGCGATCTCGATCCCCGACCGAGGACTGGACCACGTTGCCAAGCTGGGAGACGATCAAACCCATGCCGATGCCCAGCAGGCCCATCGCAACGAAGAAGGGCCCGTTGTCGAGCTGGGGCTCGATGGTCTTGAGCAGCGCCAGGACCGCGATCAACAGGACGATGAGCCCGGCTCGGACCAGTGTTCTGGGCGCGAAGCGCGAAGCCAGCGCCGAGCCGGCGAGGGCCGTGATGAAGAGGCCGGCCGAGGTCGGCAGCATCCGCACCCCCGTGTCCAGCGCGTTGAGCCCCTGCACGATCTGCAGGAAGAGGGGGATCGTGAAGAAGATCCCCATCAGGACCATGTTCTGGGCGAGCAGCATCGAAATCCCGCCTCGAAGGGATGGGATGCCGAAGAGCCGGAAGTGGACCAACGGATCCAGGTGGCGTTCCTCGCGCCGGCGCTCCCAGGCGCGAAATGCGGCAAGCACGAGCGCGCCGGCCGCGATCACGAACAGGGTGAGCGAGAAGCCGAACGGCTCGATCGGCGAGTTGCGGGGCTCCAGCCAGCCCCAGTTGCTCGCCTGTAGGACGCCGACCACAAGCAGCGCCAGGCCCAGCGCGGAAAGCACACTGCCGACCCAATCCAGAGAGGGGGCCTTGCCTTCCCTGGGAGGCTCGCGAATCTGCCGTGTGCCCACGAGGATTCCCAGTGCAACCACGACCTCCCCGACAAACACCAGCCGCCAGGTGAAGTCGGTCGTGACCCAGCCACCCAAGATCGGCCCCACGGCGATCCCGGCGCCGGCGACGCCGCCCAGCACGCCGTAGGCGATTGCGCGGTCGGACCCTTGGTAGTTGCCCGCGATCAGGGCGACGAGGGCCGGCAGGACGAGCGCCGCGCCGATGCCCTCGAGGATCGACCAGCCGAGCATCAGCGTCGGAATGTTCCAGGAGGCGGCGGTCAGCCCAGACCCGACGCCGTAGATGCAGAGGCCGATCGCGAAGGCGCGACGCCGCCCCCAAAGATCGCCCAGCTTGCCACCGGTCAGCATCAGCCCCGCCATCACCAGCGCGTAGAGGGCGATCACTATCTGAATCGTGGTGACCGTGGTGTCGAAGTCTTTGACCAGCTGGGAGATCGAAACGTTCATCACCGCCTGGTCGAGCACCATCAGGAACTGGGCTGTCGCCAGCACGGCGAGGACTCTCCACTTAGCCATCGCCCGGGAGCGTATCGCCGCGTTTAGGCGTCGCCGGTCGGCTTCGACGAAGAGGAGCGCTCCACCGCGTCCTCCAAGCGTTCCAGCCGCACCACGATCTCTTCGAGCTGGGAAGCCAATGGGTGCTCGTCAGGAGAGTCATCGCCTCGGCGCCTGGCTGCCTCGACCAGGGCCGCGGCGATCGAGGCGGTGACCACGGCCACAAAGCTGATGCCGCCAAGCATCACCACGGAGCCGATGATCCGGCCCTCGGTATTGCTGGGCACGAAGTCTCCGTAGCCGACTGTCGTCACCGTTTGGAGTGCCCACCAGATCGAGATCCCCATATTCGGGAAGTCGCTGCGATCGAGCAGGAAGGCCATGGTCGCCCCGATCATGGTCAGGGTCAGCGTGAACACGGAAATGATCACGGCCGCCCGCCGCGCAGTCAGGGACGGGGTGATCAATCGCCCGACCACCCAGCTGCGCGCTTTGCCGGGAGGTGTCGAAGGCACGGCAAAAAGGCTATTCAGCCAATCGGCCCGAAAAAAAACGGAGAGGGAGGGATTCGAACCCTCGAGGGAGCTTGCGCCCCCTACTCGCTTAGCAGGCGAGTGCATTCAGCCTCTCTGCCACCTCTCCGGGGCCGAAAACATTAGCGCCGGGCGGCGCGGCGGTTAGGCTCGGCCCTGTGCAAAACGTTCCGGAGCAGTCGCATGAGCGGTATGAGGAGATCTTCGCCGAGGTTGAGGCGCCGTTTGCCTTCGTCGACCTCGACGCGATGGCGGCCAACATGGCCGAGATGCGCGGGCGGTCAGGTGCAAAGCCGATCCGGGTCGCCTCGAAGTCGATCCGGGCGCGGGCGGTGATCGAACGGATCCTTCGCAGTGAGAACGGCTTCCAAGGAGTGATGACCTTCACCCTGCCGGAGACCCTGTGGCTCGCCGAGCAGGGGTTCGAGGACTTGCTCCTCGCTTACCCAACCGTCGACGTTGGGGCACTGCGAGAGCTGGCCCTGCGCTCCGCCAGCTCCCCTGAGCGCTCGCCCATCGTGCTCGTCGACTCGCCCGAGCACCTCGACCTGATCGAGTCGATCCTCGGCCCCACAGCGCCCTCGATTCGGGTCTGCATGGAGCTGGACGCGAGCTGGTGGGCATTTGGCGGACGGCTCAAGGTCGGCGCCAAGCGTTCCCCCGTCCACACCGCGGAGCAGGCGGGCGAGCTCGCGCGGGAGATCGACCGGCGAGACAAGATCGACCTGGTCGCGGTCATGGCTTATGAGGGACAGATCTCCGGTGTCGGCGACATGCCCCCCGGACAGCGCGCTCGGGGTGCCGCGATCAAGTGGATGCAGAGGCGCTCGGCGGCGGAGCTGGCGGAGCGCCGGGCCGCGGTTGTCGCGGCGGTCCGTGAGGTGGCCGAGATCGAGATCGTCAACGGCGGCGGCACCGGCAGCCTCGAGCTGACGTCGACCGAGGACGCGGTGACCGAGGTGACCGCCGGCTCGGGCTTCTACGCCCCGGGTCAGTTCGACCACTACAGCCGTTTCACCCTCACCCCAGCGGCGGGCTTCGCGCTGCCGGTCGTGCGCCGGCCGGGACCCGGCGTGGCGACCGCGCTTGGTGGCGGTTACCTCGCCTCCGGCGCCGGCAACCGGGGCCGCCTGCCCGTGCCGTGGTTGCCGGAAGGCCTCAAGTTCGACGCGGAGGAGGGTGCGGGAGAGGTCCAAACCCCGCTGCTTGGCAAGGCTGCAAATTCGCTGCGGATCGGCGACCGCGCCTACTTCCGTCACGCAAAGGCGGGTGAGCTCTGCGAGCGCTTCGACGCCCTGCACCTGGTCGAAGGCGACCGGATCGTCGACGTCGTCCCCACCTACCGCGGCGAGGGCCAAACCTTCCTTTAGCCCGGCGCGCTTTAGCCCGGCGCGCACTAAAGTCGGCGCAAAGGGCACTTGCCCATCTCCAAAGAGAGGGATTGTTAGATGGCACTGGATCAGAGCAAGGTCGGCGCGCACATCGCCGCCCAGATGGAGGCGCTCGAAGGCGACTACGGCGACGACTGCGAAATCGGCGACATCTGCACGATCGTCGAGGTCGTCGGACCGCACGGGTCCCACGTGAGAGTTCGGAGCAGCGACATGCGCCCGCACGCGATCGTCGGCCTCCTGCGGACGTCCGAAGGGATGTTCCTCGGCGCGATGCGCGGCGGCACGACCGAGGAGGGCGAGGAGGGCTAGGCCCGCTAGATGATTGATTCCACGACGACTTACCTAGCGGGTGGATCTGCCCACGAGGAA
>JBBDYO010000070.1:11238-14237 GCA_040901495.1 Solirubrobacterales bacterium | reverse complement strand
CGGTGATCGTCTCCGGGCCGAGCCTGCAGCTGCAGCAGTGCGGCCTGCCGAAGCTCATGGCGCTGGAGCTCTTCAAGCCGTTCATCATGGCCCAGCTGGTCGAGCGCAAAGCCGTCCAGAACATCAAGGCCGCGAAGAAGATGGTCGAGTCGATGGTCCCCGAGGTCTGGGACGTGCTCGAGGAGGTCATCCACGAGCATCCGGTGCTGCTCAACCGCGCGCCGACCCTGCACCGCCTTGGCATCCAGGCCTTCGAACCGGTGCTGGTCGAGGGCAAGGCGATCCAGGTCCACCCGCTCGTCTGCCATGCCTTCAACGCTGACTTCGACGGCGACCAGATGGCGGTCCATGTGCCGCTTTCCGCCGAGGCCCAGGCCGAGGCGCGGATCCTGATGCTCTCGGCGAACAACATCCTCTCGCCCGCCCACGGTGCGCCGCTGGCGACGCCGACGCAGGACATGGTGCTGGGGATCTTCTACCTCACCTATGGCCCGGGCGAGGAGGAGATGAAGAAGGTCGACGAAGAGCTGAAGGCCGGCAAGGGCGCCGCTAAGAACGGCTCCCGGCCGAAGGTGTTCCGCTCAGCACAGGAGGCCGAGCTCGTCTACGAGAATGGCGGCACCAAGCTGCACGACCACGCCGAGTACCGGCGGGCCGGGCACGAGCACTTCCTGACCACCGTCGGGCGGATCATCTTTAACGAGAGGATCGAGCGTGCTCTGGCCGTGGCTCTGGGCGACGATTTCGATCCGGAGCGCTACGCGTTCGTCAACCACCCGCTGCGCAAGCGGGACGTCAACGAGATGGTCTCCGACCTGGTCGAGGCCTACGGGGCGCCGGCGGTGTCGCAGGTGCTCGACGCCTTCAAAGAGCTCGGCTTCCACTACGCGAGCCAGGCCGGCATCTCGGTCTCCAAGAACCACGTGGTCTCCCCGCCGGACAAGGCGGAAATCCTGGAGCGCTACGAGAAGCAGACGGCGGAGATCCAGGGCCAGTACAACGACGGCTACATCACCGCCGAGGAGCGGCACGAGGCTGTCACGAGCCACTGGAACAAAGCGACGGACGAGGTTGCCGAGGCGATGGAGAAAAACCTCGACGAACTGAACCCGATCTACATGATGGCCAACTCCGGCGCCCGCGGATCGTTCAAACAGATCCGTCAGCTGGCCGGGATGCGCGGCCTGATGGCCAATCCAAAAGGCGAAATCATCGAGCGCCCGATCAAGGCCAACTTCATGGAGGGCCTCTCGGTGCTCGAGTACTTCATCTCCACCCACGGCGCCCGAAAGGGCCTCGCCGACACGGCGCTGCGCACCGCCGACTCGGGCTACCTGACCCGGCGCTTGGTCGACGTCGCCCAGGACGTCATCGTCCGCGACGAGGACTGCAAAACCAAAGACCACATCGAGATGGTGCTGCGTAAGGACGATGGGTCGCTCAACGACAACCTCTTCGGTCGCTTGGCGGCGAAAAAATTCGAAACCAAGCGCGGCCGCGAATTGCTGAAACGCAACCAGGAGATCACCCTGGCCGATGTCGAGGCGATTGCCGAGGCATTCGGCGATGAGGCCCAGCTGGCCGTGCCGGTGCGCTCGACCTTGAAGTGCGACGCCGACTCGGGCGTGTGCCGCTCCTGTTACGGAGTAGCTCCAGCGACTGGCTTCACGGTGAACATCGGCGACGCGGTGGGGATCATCGCCGCCCAGTCGATTGGCGAGCCGGGAACCCAGCTGACCATGCGTACCTTCCATACCGGTGGTGTCGCCGGCCAGGACATCACCCAGGGACTGCCGCGCATCGTCGAGCTCTTCGAGGCGCGCAAACCCAAGGGCTTGGCGCAGATGGCGGAGGCCGCCGGAAAGGTGTCGGTGGAGGAAACCGACAAAGCGGTGAAAGTGATCGTCATCGACTCCGGTGGCGAGGAGTTCGCCTACAGCTTCCCGCCGCGGACCCGGCTGCACGTCGCCGACGGCGAAAAAGTCGAGGTCGGCCAGCAGCTCAACGAGGGTTCGCTCTACCCGGCGGACCTGCTCGCGATTCGCGGGCGCACCGACGTCGAGCTCTACCTGGTGGCCGAGGTGCAGAGGGTCTACCGCGCCCAGGGCGTCGACATCAACGACAAGCACATCGAGCTGATCGCACGGCAGATGCTGAAGAAGGTACGGATCGAGTCGAAGGGCACGACCACCCTGCTGCCAGGCCAGCTGGAAGATCGCGGCAGCCTCAAACGGCTCAACAAGAAGACCAAGGAAGAAGGGGGCACTGCGGCCAAAGGCGAGGAGGTCATCCTCGGGATCACCAAGGCCTCGCTGGCCACCGAGTCCTTCCTCTCCGCGGCTTCGTTCCAGGAGACCACCAAGGTGCTCACCGACGCGGCGCTGGAGGGCAAGCGAGACAAACTCGTCGGCCTCAAGGAGAACGTGATCATCGGCAAGCTGATCCCCGCCGCGACCGGCCTCAAACGCTACCGGACGCTGTCGGTGGAGCCGGCGGTTCCGATCGCGGAGGCGGACGAAGAGCTGCTCGACGAAGAAGAGCTGGCGGCTGAGCTCGGGATCGACAGCGCCGAGACGCCGGTCGAGAGCTTCGGCCCCTCGTTTGCTGAGGAGCTCGAGGAGCTGGCACAGGAGATCGAGCAGACCTCGGACAAAGAGTAGGCGGGGAGGGGCCGGGACCTGCCCGGCCGAACCCGCTCCCTTCGGTCGCTCACAAGTTCTGCCGGACAGGTACCCGGCCCCTCCCGCGAAGCGCTCACGGAGGTCGACTCGTTCTTGGTGCATTGCTGGGCAGGTGCCCTGCCCCTCCTGCAGACGCTTCCCGCGAGGTCGGCTCGATCACTGAGCGTTGGCTTAGAACCTATCCCGATAGGGACGTGGTCCTGGGCCGTATTCCAGGGGTGCGATTTTCCTATCGGGATAGGTTCTACGGCCACGAATCCGCCGTTGTACGTCTATAGGACGTACTGGAGCGGATTCGTGGGCGAGCGCCCGGGGGGG
>JBBDYO010000070.1:0-11228 GCA_040901495.1 Solirubrobacterales bacterium | reverse complement strand
CCCCCGGGACCTCCTCCATCTGATGCTCGGCTGGGGGTTAGGGGGCGAGGCAGGCGGCGTAGGCGGTGATGGTTGAGTCGGTTGCGGCGGTGTTGTTGATGGCCAGGAAGCGCCATCCGTTGCCGCTGGGGCGGGTGCCGGTCGTCTCGACGCCGTAGTGGCCGGCCTGGCCGCCGCCGCTGAGCACTTGCTCGCCGGCGAGGCAGTTGGCGGTCACGCCACCGCTGTCGCCCACTTTGAGCGGTGCGCTCTCGGTGCGCACCGTGATCGTGCCCAGCTCGCTGGCGCCGACTGAGCCGGGGCCGAGGTCGTTGCCGGTCAGCGACTGGTCGGCCACCTCCGAGGAGGTCACTGACGCTGCGCCGAGGTCAGCCGCGGTCAGCGAGTCCGTGGCCACCTCGGCAGAGGCGACCGCGTTTTCGGCGATCTCCTCTTCCGCGACGGCGTCGGGGGCGATTTTCGCCGCCTTCACGGCGTTGTCGCGGAGGTCGACGGTGCGAATCGTGCCATCGACGATCTGGGGTGAGCGGACGGTGTTCTGGGGCAGCGCCAGGGCGCTCCCTGCCAGCGTGAGGAACAGCGCGAGGCAGCTGATCACGAGGGCGGGGGACGGCCGGCGGTTGCGGGTAGAACGTGTCTTGCGGGTCATCGGAATCTCCTTTGGTCGTTGTCAATCCGATGGCCTAAGGCTCGGCCCGAAAGCCGGATCCCACTACGGCCCCCAGGGGTGAACCTCCTCACCCCCTGAAGCGCTTCCCATAGATTTCGGGGCATGAAGCCGGGGGAGAAGGTCTGTGTCATCGGTGCGGGATCATCCGGCCTCACCGCCTGCCAGGTCCTGAGCGCGCGCGGGATCCCCTTCGACTGCTTCGAGAAGGGCTCTGAGATCGGGGGCAACTGGCGCTACGAAAACGACAACGGCCTCTCCTCGGCCTACCGCTCCCTGCACATCAACAGCGCCCGGAAGCTGATGTCCTACAAGGCCTACCCAATGCCGGAGGACTACCCGGACTACCCCAGCCACTGGCAGGTCGCCAAGTACTTCGATGACTACGCCGAGCGCTTCGGGCTGAGGGAGAAGATCACCTTTCGCACCGAGGTCCTCAGCGCCGAGCCCGTCGAGGACGGGTGGGAGGTGACGGTTGAGGACGGCACGGGAGCGCGGGAGGCCAGGCGCTATGGGGCGGTGCTGGTTGCCAACGGCCACCACTGGGACCCGCGCTGGCCGGAGCCTGCCTTCCCGGGGTCTGAGGAGTTCGAGGGCGAGCAGATTCATGTCCACCACTACCGCGAGCCGGACGTGCTGGTAGGCAAGCGCGTTCTTGTCCTGGGGATCGGCAACTCAGCTGTCGACATCGCGGTCGAGTCCTCGCGGATCGCGGACGCGACCTTCCTGGCAATGCGGCGTGGAGCCTGGGTTCTGCCTAAGTTCCTGGGCGGCAAGCCGATCGACGAAGCGTCACCGCCCGTGGCGAGCAGACTGCCGCTACCGGTGCAGCGCTTCTTCATGGGGAGGCTGTTGAACCTGGCGGTCGGCGACATGACTGCCTACGGCCTGCCAAAGCCCGACCACAAGCTGCTCGAGGCCCATCCCACCGTCTCCTCGGAGCTGCTGCCCCGCATCGGCCACGGCGACATCGCCGTCAAGCCCAACATCGACCGCTTCGCCGGCGGGCGCACGGTGCGTTTTTCCGACGGCAGCGAAGAGGAGATCGACCTGGTCGTCTACTGCACGGGCTACAAGATGAGCTTTCCGTTCCTCGACCCGCAGGTCTTCTCCGCCCCCGATAACCAGATGCGGCTATACCGCCGGGTCGTCTCGGTCGAGAGCCCCGGCCTCTATTTCATTGGCTTCATCCAGCCGCTTGGCCCGATCATGCCGATCGCCGAGGCGCAGTCGGAATGGATCGCCGACCTGCTCACCGGCCGCGCGAGCTTGCCGGCGGCTGGGAAGATGAGAGACGAGGTTTCGGACTACGAGCGCTGGCTAAAGAAGAGGTTCGTAGCCTCCAAGCGCCACACCATCGAGGTCGACTTCCACCCCTATCTACGCGAGATTCGCAGCGAGCGGAGGCGTTCGGCTCAGCCGGCGTAGTGGGAGGAGGCGGGGGTGCCTCTCTTGGTTGCTGGGTTTTTCGCGTGCTGCGTTGGGCCGCATCCGCTGAGCGGGTGGGCGAAAAACAGGACGCCGCTGCCCAGGAGAGGCACCCCGCCTCCTCTTCCCTGCAGCGCCACCGTACGGTCCACTGTGCGGGCCTCGCGGCCTGGGCGGGACAGGGCTCCAGCGCTTGGAGTCCCCGTCGGAATCCTCGGCGGCGGAGTCCTCCTCGGGTTCCTTGCTGGCCCACCAGACGAGCCAAAGCGCGCCGAAGACCGGGACCTTCAGCACGACGAGCAGGAAGAAGATTGGCCAGAACCCCTCCACGACGCTGAGTGTAGAGACACGCGCCCCCGGCAGAGGCGTTAGACGCCGCCTTGCGCTTCGCGCTCCAGCCCCCGTGCCCAGGCGGCAAGCGCTTCGGTGTGAGCCTCCTCGAGGCCCAGGTGCGACTCGGTGGGGACGAGCAGGGTCGGCTCGCTCCGCCCCCGGGCCCACTCGTAGCAGCTCTCGTCGAAGTTGTCGTCGACCCAGGCGAGCGCCCTGCCCTGGCCCCATTCGTCCAGCGGCCCCAGCTTCCAGTGCGCCGAGCCGAAGCGAGCGGCGCCGTCGAAGCGGACATACGGCAGCTCCGGTAGGCCAAGCATGTTGGGGAGGTAGTCGTTCGCTTTGTCCTCCCAGCCGGTTGCCCAAATCAGGTCGTAGTGCTCGGTCAGGCGCCGCAGCCGCTCTCCCGCGAGCAGCGAGATGCAGTGGACCATCCCGTCGACCAGCTCGAAGCGCGCCGTCGTTGGGGGCTCATCGAAGCCGAAGAGGCTGATGACCCCATCTACGTCAACCGCGAGGATGGGCCGGCTCATGCCGCCAGGCTAACTACCAGCGGTAGTGGGCGAATGCCTTGTTGGCCTGGGCCATGCGGTAGATCTCGTCCTTCCGCCGCCAGGCCTCGCCCCCCTGTTGGAGGGCATCCAAGATTTCGCTGGCGAGCCGCTCAGACATCGAGTACTCGCGGCGCCGGCGCGCTTTCTCGACCAGCCAGCGGACCGCCAGAGTCCGGGCGCGCCGCGCTGGGACCTCGACCGGAACCTGGTAGGTGGCGCCACCCACGCGCCGTGAGCGGACCTCGAGCACCGGCGTCAGCTGTTTGATCGCGGCCTCCAGCGTCTCGACGGGATCCTCGCCGCTGCGCTCGCCGACGATCGCCAGCGCGTCGTAGACGATCCGCTCGGCGAGCGACTTCTTGCCGTCCGTCATCACCTTGTTGATGACCTGCTGGACGAGCCGGCTGCGATTCCGGGCGTCGGGCTCGGTGGGACGAATCTGGGCGGCGGAGCGGCGTGGCATCGTCGACTGGCCAGGCTAGCTGGCTTTGACCCCGTAGCGAGAGCGGGCCTGCTTGCGATCGGAGACGCCGGCTGCGTCGAGGGTGCCGCGCACGACCTTGTAGCGCACGCCCGGCAAATCCTTGACTCGCCCGCCCCTGATCAGCACCACCGAGTGCTCCTGAAGGTTGTGGCCCTCGCCTGGGATGTAGGTGGTTACCTCCATCCCGTTGGTGAGTCGCACCCTCGCGATCTTGCGCAGCGCCGAGTTCGGCTTCTTCGGCGTTACGGTCGCGACGCGGGTGCAGACTCCGCGCCGCTGCGGCGCGGAGACGCGCTTCTTGCGCCCTTGCCCCGACTTGAGGCCCGGCGTGGTCGTCTTCTTCTTAGGGCGCTTGCGGCCCTTGCGAATGAGTTGGTTCGTGTTCGGCACCGGCGGGCATGGTAGCGGGCCGCCGCCTTGGGGGCGGCCACAAGCAGCATGCCGCCAAGGATCAGGCCGGCCGCCGAGGCCAGCTCGGCGTAGAAGCCATCGTCGAGAACCGCGACCGCGCCGGAGAATCTCGACGTCTGGGCGCCGGCATCGAGGCCGCTTGGCATGTCCACCAACAGGATGACCGCGAGGCTGAGCGCTCCAAGGGCGGCAACGATGCGGCCCAGCTGTCGCCGGCCGGTTCGCACTGCGCCCACGGCGAGGGCGACGGCCAGCAGCGCCACCGGGATCAACAGGTAGGCATGAGCCTCGCCCGCCGTCTTGACGTCGACCTTGGGCGGTGTGGCCGCCGGCAGGCCCGCGTAGCCGGGCTGGCCGACCTCGACCGCCCGGTAGTCGATGAACTGCGAGGCGATCAGACAGATGGCGGAGGCGACGATGACCCCACAGATCGCCCGGTCGGGGGTGAGGACTGCGCTGCCACGGACCGCCGCTCGCCTCGCCAGGGCGGCAACTTTGCGCAGGCGTCTCTCGATCGCCCCAAGGACGCGCAGGAACCGCACGGGGATGGGGCGCAGCCGCCTGCCCACCCAGCGGGCCCAGCGTCCTCCCCTTGCCCAAACGCGTCGTGCCCTTGCCCGCACGGCCCGAGCCCATCGCCCAGCCCGTGTCCTAAGCGCCCGGCCACGGGGCGCCACCTTGGTCCAAATCGGCCGCACCCGGCGCTCGATCTTCGGCCAAGCGCGTTGGAGGCGGCGATTGGCTGCACGGTCAAGCGCCCGGGTTCGCTTCTGGGCAGTGGCCAGCGCGGCTCGTATGCGCCGCCGCGCCGCTGCTACTATTCCGCGTCGCTCAGGCTTCTTTTTTCGTGAACGTTTCGCCGGGCCCGCGAGGGCCTTTTTCATGCGCCGATCCCGGCTCTTCTTGCCGGCAGGCTTGCGGTTTATTCGTCCCCGTTTCGACACAACGCTTACCTTAAGACCATGCCACGTAACTTCCCCCTAGAGAAAACGCGCAACATCGGCATCATGGCGCACATCGACGCCGGTAAGACGACGACGACCGAGCGCATCCTCTACTACACCGGCCGCACCCACAAAATCGGCGAGGTCCACGAGGGCGCCGCCGTCATGGACTGGATGGAACAGGAGCAGGAGCGCGGGATCACGATCACCTCCGCCGCCACCGCCTGCGAGTGGAAGGGCCACCGGATCAACATCATCGACACCCCGGGCCACGTCGATTTCACGGTCGAGGTCGAGCGGAGCCTGCGCGTGCTCGACGGTGCGGTTGCCGTCTTCGACGCGGTTGCCGGCGTCGAGCCGCAGTCCGAGACGGTCTGGCGCCAGGCGGACAAGTACGCGGTGCCGCGCTTCGCCTACATCAACAAGATGGACAGGACAGGCGCCGACTTCTTCAACGCGGTGGAGACGATGAAGGACCGCCTCGGCGCCAACCCGCTGCCGATTCAGTTGCCGATCGGCAGCGAGGGCGACTTCGTCGGCATCGTGGATCTCATCGAGATGAAGGCGCTGATCTGGCAGGACGAGCTCGGCACCGAGTTCGAGACGACCGAGATACCGGCCGACCTCGTCGACCAGGCCGAGGAATACCGGACCCAGCTGATCGAGGCCTGCGCCGACTACGACGACGAGCTGATGGAGGCCTACCTCGGCGAAGAGGAGATCGCGCCGGAGCGGCTGCTCAGCTCCCTGCACCGGGCCTGCCTCGACACCAAGGTCACCCCCGTCCTCTGCGGCACCTCGTTCAAGAACAAGGGCGTGCAGCCGTTGCTCGACTCGATCATCGCCCTGCTTCCCTCGCCGCTCGAGGTCCCGCCGGTTACCGGAGTGGTGGCGCCCGGCAAAGGTCAGTCCGAGGCGACTGAGGCCGAGCGCCCCGCCGACGACAATGGGCCGTTCGCCGCCCTCGCCTTCAAGATCATGACCGACCCCTATGTCGGCAAGCTCACCTACTTCCGCGTCTACTCCGGCAAGCTCGAGAAAGGCGGTCGCGTCCTCAACGTCAAAACCGGCAAGACGGAGCGCATCGGCCGGCTGCTGATGATGCACGCCAACAGCCGCGAGGAGATCGACGAGTGCTACTCGGGCGACATCTGCGCCGGCGTCGGCCTCAAGGAAACGAGCACCGGCGACACCCTCGCCGCGCCTGACGCGCCGATCGCGCTGGAGAGCATCGAATTCCCGGAGACGGTGATCGCCGTCGCGATCGAGCCGAAAACCAAAGCCGACCAGGAGAAGATGGGCAACGCCCTGCAGCGGCTCGGCGAGGAGGACCCGACCTTCCGGATCGAAAGCGACGAGGAAACCGGGCAGACGCTGATCCACGGGATGGGCGAGCTCCACCTCGAGGTGATCGTCGACCGGATGCTGCGCGAGTTCAAAGTCGACGCCAACGTCGGCAAGCCGCAGGTCGCCTACCGCGAGACGGTCCGCAAGGACGTCAAGAAGGTCGAGGCTCGCTTCGTTCGTCAGACCGGTGGCCGCGGCCAGTTCGGCCACGTTGTGATCAACCTCGAGCCGGCGCCGGGAGAGGGCTTCGAGTTCATCAACAAGATCAAGGGCGGCACCATCCCCGGCGAATACATTGGCCCCGCCGAGCAGGGGATGAAGGAGGCGCTTGAGAACGGCGTCAAGGCCGGCTACCCGATGGTCGACGTCAAGGTCGAACTGATCGACGGCTCCTTCCACGATGTCGACTCTTCGGAGATGGCCTTCAAAATCGCCGGCTCGATGGCGATCCAGGAGGCGGCCCGCAGGGCCGACCCAGTTCTGCTCGAGCCGGTGATGGCGGTTGAGGTGGTCACTCCCGAGGACTTTCTCGGCGATGTGATCGGCGATCTTTCGCGCCGCCGCGGCAAGGTGCAGGGCCAGGAGCAGCGCGGCAACGCACTCGCTGTGCAGGCGTTTGTCCCGCTCGGTGAGATGTTCGGCTACGCAACCGACCTGCGCTCCTCGACCCAGGGCCGGGCCACCTACACGATGCAGTTCGAGCGTTACGAGGAGGTGCCGGCGAGCATCGCGGAAGAGATCGTCGAGCACCGCGCAGGCGAGCCGGTGGGTGCAACGTCCTGACCCCAGCCGCGACCGACGCGGGTATCTGGCTATATTTCCCAGGTTCGCCCGGAGGCAAGGCAAAATGCCCTGCCAGGCACGACCGCAACAAACTTAACCAGGCAAACCAGACAGAACACGATTTCGAAAGGTAGAACGGAGAGCGATGTCCAAGGAGAAGTTCGAGCGCGATAAGCCGCACGTAAACGTCGGCACGATCGGTCACATCGACCACGGCAAGACGACGCTGACGGCCGCGATCACCCAGACCCTCTCCACGAAGGGCGGCGCCGAAGCGAAGAGCTTTGCGGAGATCGACAACGCTCCCGAGGAGAAAGAGCGCGGGATCACGATCGCCACTTCGCACGTCGAGTACGAGACCGACAACCGCCATTACGCCCACGTCGACTGTCCCGGCCACGCCGACTACGTGAAGAACATGATCACCGGAGCCGCCCAGATGGACGGCGCGATCCTGGTGGTCTCGGCGGCCGACGGCGTGATGCCGCAGACTCGCGAGCACATCCTGCTCGCGCGCCAGGTCAACGTTCCGCACGTCGTTGTCTTCCTCAACAAGGTCGACCAGGTCGACGACGACGAGCTGATCGAGCTGGTCGAGGAGGAGGTCAAGGACCTGCTCAACGAGTACGACTTCCCGGGCGACGAGACCCCGATCGTCAAGGGCTCGGCGCTGAAGGCGCTGGAGGGCGACGAAGAGGCCCAGAAGGCGATCTTCGAGCTGGCCGAGGCGCTCGACTCCTACATCCCGGAGCCGGTCCGCGAGCTCGACAAGCCCTTCCTGATGCCGATCGAGGACATCTTCTCGATCACCGGCCGCGGCACCGTCGCCACCGGCCGCGTCGAGCAGGGGATCGTCAACACCGGCGACGAGGTTGAGATCGTCGGCATGAAGGACACGACGAAAACCGTCGTGACCGGGGTCGAGATGTTCCGCAAGCTCCTCGACCAGGGGCAGGCGGGCGACAACATCGGCGCCCTGCTGCGTGGCACCAAGCGCGAGGAGATCGAGCGCGGCCAGGTGCTCTGCAAGCCAGGCTCGATTACCCCGCACACCAAGTTCAAAGCTGAGGTCTACTGCCTGAAGAAGGAGGAGGGTGGCCGTCACACGCCGTTCTTCTCCGGGTACCGGCCCCAGTTCTACTTCCGTACCACTGACGTGACCGGGATCGCCAACCTCCCCGAGGGGACCGAGATGGTGATGCCGGGCGACAACGTCGAGATGACGATCGAGCTGATCCAGCCGATCGCGATGGACCAGGGTCTCCGCTTCGCCATTCGCGAGGGCGGCCGGACCGTCGGCTCGGGGGTCGTCGCCGAGGTCATCGAGTAGCAACTTGGGGCGGGCTTAGGCCCGCCCTCTCGTCGCTTGGGGCGGCGAGACAACTGCAAAGACATACGACCGGGGCGGCGCCCCCTCTGAGCAAAGTTCAGAGATCCCAAGGGCGGCGCCCCTTCCGCGCGGTAAAGGCCGTGCGAAAAGAAAGAGAAAAAAGAGTTCGACGTGGCAGCGATAGCGGCACAGAAAATCCGAATCCGACTCAAGGCGTATGACCACGACGCCATAGATCGGGCTGCCCGCGAGATCGTCGAGACCGCCGAGAGGACAGGCGCCAGGGTGTCGGGCCCGGTCCCCCTGCCGACCGACAAAAACGTCTATTGCGTGATCCGCTCCCCGTTCAAGGACAAGGACTCGCGCGAGCACTTCGAGATTCGGACCCACAAGCGGCTGATCGACATCCTCCAGCCGTCCCCGAAAACCGTCGACTCGCTGCAGCGGCTGGACTCGCTCCCCGCCGGCGTCGACATCGAGATCCGACTCTAGGCAGATGGCCGCGATTCTCGGAAAGAAGCTTGGGATGACGCAGGTCTTTCGCGAGGACGGGACGGTCGTGCCGGTGACGGTGATCGAGGCCGGTCCCTGCAAGGTGACCGCGGTTCGCGAGCAGGAGCGCGACGGCTATGCCGCCGTTCAGCTCGCCTTTGGCGAGGTCAAGGAGGGAAAGCTGACCAAGGCCGAGGAGGGTCACCTGAAGAAGGCCGGTGCGGCGCCGATGCGCCACCTGGTCGAGTTCCGCAACGAGGACCTCGGTGCCGAGGAGGGCCCAAAGATCGGCGACGACGTCACGGTTGCGGTTTTTGAGGCCGGCCAGAAGGTGAAGGTCTCCGGCATCTCGATCGGCAAGGGCTTCCAGGGCGGGATCAAGCGCCATAACTTCAGTCGCGGCCCCGTCAGCCACGGCTCTCACAACGTACGCGCCCCCGGTTCGATTGGCGCCAGCGCCTTCCCCGCCCGCGTCTTCAAAGGGATGCGGATGCCGGGCCAGATGGGGAACAAGCGGGCCACCCAGCGGGGACTCGAGATCGCCGACGTCGACGTTGAGCGCAACCTGCTGCTGATCAAGGGCTCGGTGCCGGGCTCGCGCAACGCGGTGGTGGAGGTGAGGACCGATGGCTAAAGCCCCGGTGCTCGGCAAGACGGGCAACGCGGACCTGCCCAAAGAGCT
This sequence comes from Solirubrobacterales bacterium, assembly GCA_040901495.1. Classification (GTDB taxonomy): domain Bacteria; phylum Actinomycetota; class Thermoleophilia; order Solirubrobacterales; family 70-9; genus VRUE01. The sequence continues at coordinate 1,776 of JBBDYO010000070.1, read as the reverse complement.
GTTCGCGGAGCCCTTTCACCAGTCGCTGGTCCACGAGGCGGCTCGTGCCGACCTCGCGGCGCGCCGGCGTGGAACCGCCTCGACCCTGACCCGCGGAGAGGTCGCGTTTACCACCGCCAAGGCCTGGCGCCAGAAGGGAACCGGTCGTGCGCGCGCCGGGACGCTCGGCGTGCCCAACCGCTACGGCGGCGGCGTCGCCTTTGGCCCCAAGCCGCGCCGCTACACGGTCAAGGTCAACCGCAAAGCCCGCCGCAAGGCGATGCGTGCGGCGCTCTCGGTGCATGCCGAGCGGGATTCCGTCGCCGTCCTCGACCCAGCCGCGTTCGAGACGCCCTCCACCAAAACAGCCGTCAAAGCGCTGGATAAATGGGGCGCGAAGCGCCCCACCCTCGTCGTCCTGCAGGCCGAGGAGACCGGTGCGCTGAAGAGCTTCCGCAATATCGAGCGGGTCAGCGTGGCCGAGGTCGGGGCGATTGGCGTGGCCGACGTGATCGGCGCCGCCTCGATCGTCATCTCCGAGGGCGCGCTGGCGAATCTCCAGGAGAAGCTGAGCTGATGGACGCGCGCACGGTGATCATCAGCCCGGTCGTCTCGGAGAAGAGCTACGCGCTGATGGGCGAGGGCACGTACACGTTCAGGGTCGACGATCGTGCCCACAAGACGCAGATCGCCGCCGCGGTCGAGGAGATCTTCAACGTCAGCGTGGCCCGGGTACGCACCTCGAAGGTGCGCCCCAAGCCAAAGCGCCGCAACCTCCAAAAAGGCAAGACCAGGGGCTGGAAGAAGGCAGTAGTCCAGCTGGCCCCGGGAGAACGGCTCGAGCTGTTCGAGGGCGCCGAGACCGCGTAGGGATAGAGATGGCTAACCGCAAAACAAAACCGACCAGCCCCGGGCGCCGCTTCGCGACGTACCCGCTGCGCGAGTCGCTGACGGCCTCCGAGCCGGAACGGAAGCTGACCGAAGGCCTGCGCAAGTCGGGTGGGCGCAACGTCAACGGCCGCATTACCGCGCGGCATCGTGGCGGCGGCGCGAAGCGCCGCTACCGCCGCATCGACTTCAAGCGGCTCAAGGACAGCGTCCCCGGCACGGTGGCGAGCATCGAGTACGACCCGAACCGCAGCTGCTACATCGCCCTGCTCCACTACGCCGACGGCCAGAAGAGCTACATCCTCGCCCCGGCGGGGCTCGCGGTCGGCGATCAGGTCCAGTCGGGTGCGGGCGCCGACATCAAACCCGGCCACGCGCTGACGCTGGGTGAGATGCCGACCGGCACGATCGTGCACAACGTCGAGTTGATTCCCGGTCAGGGAGGCAAGCTCGGCCGTGCGGCGGGGACCGCGATCCAGCTCGCCGCCAAGGAGGGCGAGATGGTCACCTTGCGGCTGCCGTCCTCGGAGATGCGGCTGGTCCGCGCCGAGTGCCGGGCCACCGTGGGCTCGCTCTCCAACCCCGAGCACCAGAACATGAAGATCGGCAAGGCGGGGCGCAACCGCCACAAGGGCAAGCGCCCGCAGTCGAGGGGGGTGGCGATGAACCCCGTCGACCACCCGCACGGCGGAGGCGAGGCCCACCACACCCCCGGCGGGCATCCGGTAACGCCCTGGGGCAAGCCGACCCTTGGCTACAGGACGCGCAAGAAGGGCAAGCAGTCGGATCGCTACATCGTGCGCGGCCGTCGTCGCGGAAAGAAAAAGAGCAGGTAGCGATGACTCCTCCCAACCCAGCACACCTCAGCCGGCTGCAAACCGGCACTGGATCTTCGTCCTCGGGCTTGCC
>JBBDYO010000069.1:0-15484 GCA_040901495.1 Solirubrobacterales bacterium | reverse complement strand
TCATCGGCCCCAACTGCCTCGGCCTGATCGTCCCCGAGGTCTGCAAGATGGGCGGCATCGGCGGCCCCGCCAAAGACGCCGCCAAGGCCTACGCCCCCGGCCCGGTCGGCGTGATGAGCCGCTCCGGCGGGATGACCACCGAGATCTCCTCCTCGCTGACCCAAGCCGGCCTCGGCGTCTCGACCGCGGTCTCGATCGGCGGCGACGCGATCATCGGCTCCACCTACGCGGAGCTGATGCCCTACTTCGAGGCCGACGAGCAGACGCAGGCGATCGTGATCTACACCGAGCCCGGCGGTCGCATGGAGGCACAGCTCTCCGAGTGGGTCGCCGAGAACAACTCACGCCTGCCGATCGTCGCCTTCATGGCGGGCAAGTTCATGGACGACGAGGAGATGAAGGGGATGAGCTTCGGCCACGCAGGCACGATCGTCGAGGGCAAGGAGGACACCGCGACGGAGAAGATCTCCCGCCTCGAAGCGGCTGGGATCAGGGTCGTCGAGCGGATCGACGAGATCCCCGATGCGGTCAAGGAGAAGCTGGGGGCAGCCGCATGAGCCAGGCACTGAGCAAGGTCTTCATCGACGTCGAGGTGGACGCCTCCGTCGCCGGGGACGCAGAGCTGGCGAAGAAGCTCGAAGAAGTCTGCCCCGTCGACATCTTCAAGGCGAGCGACTCCGGCGTCGAGGTAGTCGAGGAGAACCTCGACGAGTGCGTCCTCTGTCGTCTCTGCATCGAGGCCGCCCCTCCGGGCACCGTGCACGTCAAGAAGCTCTACGACGGCACCGAGCTGTCCTAAGAGACCGCGACCGAGGCCAGCGCTTCCTCGCGCAGGCGGTCGGGCAAGACGATCATCTCCCGCAATCGCGCCAGCGCGGCGGTGTCGCCGTCGATCTCGATCTGCTCCTCCGCCTCTCCGCCCTGGACCAAGGCGGCGATCACGTCGGGAGCGGCACCACTGAGCGTCAAGTCTGGCTCGTCGACCTCGCCCCGTCCCGCCGTGATTCCCCCCGGCAGCACCCGCAGCCAGGTCGCGTGCCCTTCGCTGAGGAGCTGAAGGACGATCGGCGCGCCCTGCTCGGGCGCTCGCAGAATCACCCGCATCGCATTGGCCAGCGACGACGTGACAAGGCCCGGCAGGTCCTCGAGGCGGTAGAAGTTGAGCCCCCAACGCCCAAGCTCCATAACCGGCCCTTCCAACTCACGGCCCAGCTCTGTGAGCTCGTAGACGGTTCCCGAGGCCGGTGACTCGAGATCGCGCCGCTGCACGATCCCGTCAGCCTCGAGGTCTCGAAGTCGCTTGGTCAGCACATCGGTCGGAGCACTCCCGACGGCGCGCGCCAGCTCGGAGAAGCGCAGCGGCCCGAGCAGCAGCTCACGGACGATGAGTAGCGACCAGCGCTCGCCGATCCGGTCGAGCGCGCCGGCGACGCTGCAAGCCTGGCCGTAGTTGCGACGGGACATGTGACAATGGTAACAGGTAGTTTGCTTTTCAAAGCATTCACTTTGAAATCTGGTACATTGCCTCCCGTGTCTCGCTCCCTGATCTCCCACCTGATGAGTTCGCGATGAATCGAATCGCCGACCTCACCTGGAAGCACCCGAAACTGGTCCTCGCGGCCGTCGCCGCCTTCGCGATGCTGGCCATCGTGGTCGGCCGTGACGTCGAGAGCCACCTGAAGGCCGCCGGCTTCACGGATTCCGCCTCGGAGAGCGAGAAGGCGACGCGAGTCCTCGGGGGGGCGCTCGGCTATGACGCCAACCCCGGCCTGGTGCTGGTCGTCCGCGACCCGAACGGCGGCCCGCTCAACCTGAAGAGCCCGACGGTGCGGCGCGAGGTCGACCGGCTCAGCCGCGAAGTGGCCCAGGTCGAATACGTCGGCCGCGTCGTCAACCCGTTGCGCGACCGCCGCGCCGGCGCCGCGCTGCTCGCCCGCGACGGGCAATCGCTGGCCATCTCTGTCCATCTCCACACCACTGACATCGAGGACAAGGGCGGCTTCGTCGCCGAAGACGTGAAGCCTATGGTCGAAGCGAGCAGCCTCGACGTCGCAATGGGCGGCTTCGCCGCCGGCTTCAACGAGACCAACGACCAAACCAAAACCGACCTGACCAAGGCCGAGCTGATCGCCTTCCCGATCCTCGCGATTCTCCTGCTGATCGTCTTCCGCGGCGTGATCGCCGCCTCGATCCCCCTGCTGATCGGGGTGCTCTCGATCATCGGCACGCTCTTCGTCCTGCGGGTGATGTCGGAGTTCGTCGACACCTCCGTCTTTGCGCTGAACATCGCAACCGGGCTCAGCCTCGGGCTCGCCGTCGACTATGCGCTGTTGATGGTCTCCCGCTATCGCGAGGAGATAGGGCGCGATGGCGCGACGCGGGAGGCGCACCGCCGCACCGTTCGCACCGCCGGCCGCACAGCCCTCTTCTCCGGCCTCACGGTCGCCGCCGCGATGGCGGCGCTGATCGTCCTGCCGCAGCGCTTCCTCTACTCGATCGCCGTAGCCGGCGCCTCGGTCGGGCTGCTCTCGGCCGTGATCGCGCTCCTCGTTGTCCCCTCGATACTGGCCATCCTCGGCACCCGGATAGACGCCCTCTCGATCCGCCGCGGCCCGGCGATCTCCGACGAATCCGACGGCTGGTACCGGCTGGCGCGCGGCGTGATGCGGCACCCAGTCAGCGTCGCGCTCGGCAGCTCGGCGCTGTTGCTCGCGGCCGCGGCGCCGCTGCTGTGGACGACGCTGACCGGCCCCAGCGCCGAAGCGGTTCCCCCCAACCAGCCTTCCTATGACGCCTACAGGTACCTCGAGTCGCACTATCCCCGCGACGTCACCGAGGCGGTCACCGTCACGGTCGACGGGCGCGCCAGCAACGCGGAGCTGGTGAGCTACGGGCGCCAGGTCGAGACGCTCGACGGGGTCGTGCGCGGCACGCCGCTGGTGCGCGCCTCCAATCAGGTCGCCTACGCCAACTACGCGTTGGAGGGCCCAGCGCTCTCAGAAGCCTCCCAGGACACCCTCAAGGAGATCCGCGCCATCGCTCCCCCGGGTGCTGCGACGACGCTCGTCTCCGGCAACACCGCCCGCTTCATCGACCAGAAGCAGAGCCTGCTCGACCATCTGCCACTTGTGGTCGCGATCGTCGCCGCCACCACCCTGCTCATCCTCTTCCTGCTCACGGGCTCGGTCCTGCTACCGCTGAAGACGCTGCTGATGAACGCGATGACACTCGCGGCCACGCTCGGCATCGTCGTCCTCGCCTTCCAGGAGGGCTGGCTTGACAGCCTCTTCGACTACACCGGGCCGGCCGCGGTCGAGGTGACCAGCCTGGTCTTCCTCTTCGCGGTCATCTTCGGCCTCGCGACGGACTACGCGGTACTGGTGATGGCGCGAATCAAAGAGCAGTACGACCTCGGCGCCAACAATGAGGACGCGGTCGCGATCGGCATCGGCCGCACCGGCCGCGTGATCACCGCCGCGGCGGTGATGATCGCCGTCGTCTTCCTTGCCTTCGGCGTCAGCTCGGTCTTCTTCATGAAGCAGATCGCGGTTGGGATGGCGGTCGGCGTCCTGCTCGACGCCACGATCGTCCGCGGCCTGCTCGTCCCCTCGCTGATGCGCCTGCTCGGCGATTGGAACTGGTGGGCCCCGGCCCCCCTGCGCCGCTTCCAGGAACGGTTCGGGATCTCCGAGGCCGAGCCGATCGAGCCGGTGGCCCCCGAGCCCGCCACCGAGACGACCGTCTAGGCCTCAGCCTCGTCGTCGCTGCCGCTGCGGCAAACTGCCGCCGGTGAACTTCATCGAGGACGTGGTCGAACGCTTCCCGTCGGCGAGGCCGGCGCTGATCGAAGTCGACGCGGAGGGCGAGCGCCGGGTCCACCACTTCGGCGAGCTCTTCGCGCGCTCCGCCGGACTCTCGGGCGCCTTCGCGGCGCGAGGGGTCGGGCGCGGCGACGTCGTCATGACCCTGATCGGCAGCAGGGTGGAGTGGGTGCTGACCATGCTCGCCTGCTGGCGGATGGGCGCTGTTGCACTCCCCTGCAACCCCCAGCTGCGCCGCAAGGACCTGGAGCTGCGCGCGGCGACCGCCAACCCGAAGTTGGCGGTCGGAGAGGCGAGGTACCTAGGCGAGCTGCCCGACGGCATCCCCTATATGGACATGGACGAGCTGGCGCGGGTCTTCGACGAGGACCTGCCCCAGGAGATGCCGAGCGAGATCGAGCGCCTCGAGCCGAGCGACCCGGCGGCGATCGTCTTCACCTCGGGAACGACCGGCGAGCCGCGAGGCGTCCTCTACCCCCAGCGCTACCTGCTCGGCCAACGCCTCCAGGCCGAGCACTGGTTCGGCGCCCGCGACGGCGAGGTGGCGTGGTGCACGGCTGCGCCGGGCTGGTCGAAGTCGACCCGCAATGCCTTTGTGGCCCCCTGGCTGGGCGGCGCCGTCGCCGTTCTGCACGACGGCCGCTTCGACCCGGCCGAGCGGCTGCGGCTCTGCGAGGAGCTGGGAGTCAACGTGCTCTGCCAGGCGCCGACCGAGTACCGGATGCTCGCCAAACGAGCGGACCTCGCCCCGATCCCCTCCTTGCGGCGCCTGGTCTCGGCCGGGGAGCCGATGGAGCCGGAGGTGATCCGCCTCTTCCGGGAGCGCCTGGACGCGCCGATCGGCGACGGCTACGGCCAGACGGAGACCGGCGCGGTGAGCGGAGTGCGGCCCGACGAGGACGACCCGGAGCGCGACGGGTCGATGGGCCGCCCGCTGCCGGGCATCGAGACCCGCATCGTCGACGGTGAGCTGCAGCTGCGCGCGGACTCCTCCCCCACCTTCTTCGCTCGATACCTCGACGGCGAGCGCTTCGACGGCGAGTGGTGGTCAACCGGGGACCGGGTGCGCGAGGACAAGGACGGCTACCTCTGGTTCGAGGGGCGCGGCGACGACCTGATCCTCTCCTCCGGCTACCGGATCGGCCCCTTCGAGGTGGAGTCGGCGCTCGTCTCGCACCCGGCGGTCGCAGAGGCGGCGGCTGTCGCTGCCCCCGACCCCGACCGCGGCGCCGTCGTCCGGGCAATCGTCGTGCTCCGTGGCGATCGGGAGGGCTCAAACGAGTTGGCCCACGAGCTACAGGAGCACGTCAAAGCCCAGACCGCCCCGTACAAGTACCCGCGCATTGTCGAGTTCGCCGCTGAGCTGCCAAAGACGACCAGCGGCAAGATCAAGCGCGCCGAGCTGCGCGGGTAGCATTCCTCCCGTGCCCACGCTGCGAGAGGAGACCGACGCGGCCTCAGTCGCCCGAGGCTATTTCGAAGCGGTCGCGGCGCGAGACGTCGATGCGATGGCTTCCTTCTGGGAGCCCGGGGCCCTCGACGTGATCCACGGCATTGCCGAGATGCGCGTGCCCGAGGACCTCCACGCCTGGTTCGGCAACCTCTTTGCCGCCTTTCCTGAGTTCCGCTTCGAGATCCTCGACGTGATCTCAACGGGCGAGAAAGCGGCCGTGCACTGGCGCGCCACCGGCACCTTCGACGGCACGGCTCGCTTCGAAGGGCTGGCCCCTAACGGCGCCCGCGTCGAGGTCCAGGGCTGCGACGTGCTGACCGTCCGCGACGGCAAGATCCACCGCAACGACGCCTATATGAACGGTGCCGAGATGGCCCGGCAGCTCGGCGCGCTGCCCCCGGCCGGCTCGGCTCAGGAGCGGGCGCTGTTTGGCGCTCTCAACCTGAAGACGCGTCTGACGAAACTGTTGCGTCGCTAGCGCGGCAACGCGCCGGTTCTTAGGACCCGTCGAGCGCCTCGGCTATATCGACCGGGCGACCCAGGTGGTAGCCCTGCGCCAGATCGACGCCGTAGTCCCGCAGCATCTGCGTCGTGGCGTCGTTCTGGACGAAACCGGCGACCGTCGTCTTGCCAAGGCCTCGGGCGATCTCGACGATCGCTTTCACGGTGAGCTGGTCGGCGTCGCTGTGGGGCATGTCGCGGATGAACGATCCATCGATCTTGATCAGGTCGAAGGGAACACTCTTCAGGTAATGGAAGGGGCCGAAGCCTGCGCCGTAATCGTCGATCGCCACCTGGCAGCCGAAGTCGGTCATCCGGTCGGCGAATCCAGCCGCCGCCTCGTAATCGCGAACGTTGCCGGTCTCGGTGAGCTCGAATGTGCAGCGCGAGGGGTCGGCGCCACCTTCGTCGAGTCGCCGCTCGATGAACTCGAGGACCGAGATGTCGACGAGCGAGGCGCCGGAGAGATTGACGTGAAGTGAGATCGGCTGGCCCACGCGCTCGCGCTCGGCAAGCAGCTCCAGGGCTCGGGCGACCACCCAGCGGTCCAGCTCCTGAACCATGCCCGCGCGCTCGGCCGCGTCGATGAAGGAGGCGGCCGGCAGCAGCTCGCCCTCTTCGTTGGTCATCCTCAGCAGCAGCTCGTAGCGCTCGATTCCGCCGGAGATGAGGTTCCGAATTGGCTGGGTGTGGAGGCTGAGGCGGTCCTGGGTTAGGGCGTCGCGAATCTTCGCCGCGACCGTCTGCTGCCGCTGCGGGGAGCGCTGCGGCTCACCTGGGTCGTTGAACAGCGCGATCTGATTGCGTCCCCCCTCCTTCGCCCGGTACATCGCCTGGTCCGCCGCGACCAGCACCGCCTCGGTCCCCACCCCGCCTTTGCCGCCGAACATCGTGATGCCCACGCTGATCGTCGCGCACTCGGACTCGGGGGCTGGCCGCGCGCATTCGGCGACCTGCGCCCGGAGGTCCTCCCCCAGGTGCAGTGCCCCATCGGTGTCGGTCTGGGGCATCAGGACCGCGAACTCATCGCCCGAGAGCCTGGCCACGACATCGGTCCCACGAACCCTTTCGCGCATGATTCCCGCGACTTGGCGGATCAGATTGTCGCCGGCATGGTGGCCCAGCGAGTCGTTGATCCCCTTGAGATCATCGATGTCAACGATCATCACCGCGCCCAGGCCCCCGTAGCGCGCGGTGAACGAGACGTACTGGTCCAGCTCGGCTCGGAAACGCCGGCGGTCGAGCAGTCCGGTCAGGGCGTCGTGGTCGGCCAGATAGCGAAGCTCGACCTCCGTCCTTTCGGCCTGCTTGAGCGCCGCGACCACGACCTCCCGATCCTCGGGGTCAAGCCGCTTGAGCACGACATTGATGTCTGGCTCGTTCAGGTTGGGGCTTCGCTCGTTCGGCACCGACGGAAGGTAGTCCTCTCCCATTTCCGAGTCAGGCTGAATCATCAGAATCTTCCTACCGCGACCAACTTTAGGCGAGTCACAGCGCCAAATAGTTGGCCTGCAGCAATCCGCGAATAGGTCGCGCCGTTCGTGGGTAGTCTGGAAAGGATGGCAAACCGCTTGGCGCAGGAGACCAGTCCCTACCTGCTCCAGCACCGCGAGAACCCGGTGGACTGGTACCCCTGGGGAGACGACGCTTTGGCTCGGGCACGGGAGCTTGATCTGCCGATCCTGCTCTCGATCGGCTACTCGGCCTGCCACTGGTGCCACGTGATGGAGCGCGAGTCCTTCGAGGACCCGGAGACCGCGACCTACATGAACGAGCACTTCGTCAACGTCAAGGTCGATCGCGAGGAGCGGCCCGAGATCGACGCGCTCTACATGGAGGCGGTGCAGGCGATGACCGGCCGCGGCGGCTGGCCGATGACGGTCTTCTGCGACCCCGACGGAGTGCCCTTCTACGGCGGCACCTACTTCCCGCCCGACGAGAGCCATGGGATGCCGAGCTTCCGGATGGTGATGGAAGCCGTCGTCGACGCGTTCGCGAACCGCCGCGAGGAGATGCGGGCGCGGGCGCCGCGCACCCGTGAACAGCTCGGGGCGATTGGGAAGATCGAGCCGGCCGCCGAGACGCCCGACGCACGCCTCCTCGAGGCGGCGATCGAAAGCCTGCGCGAGGCGGCCGACACCGAGCGCGGCGGCTTCGGCGGCGCGCCGAAGTTACCGCCCGCCTCGGCGCTGGAGCTGCTGCTGACCCGCGGCGTCACCGATGCGGCCGAGCGGACGCTCGACGCGATGCTGGCCGGCGGCATCTACGACCAGCTCGGCGGCGGCTTCGCCCGCTACTCGGTCGACGCCGCCTGGCTCGTGCCCCATTTCGAGAAGATGCTCTACGACAATGCGCTGCTGGCGCGGGCCTACCTGCACGGTTGGCAGGCGCTTGGGCACGACCGCTACCGGCGCGTCTGCGAGGAGACGCTCGACTGGGCGCTGCGCGAGATGCGTGGCCCCGAGGGCGGCTTCTTCTCGGCGCTCGACGCCGACTCCGAGGGCGAGGAGGGCCGCTTCTACGTCTGGACTCCGGAGCAGATCCGCGAGGCGCTCGGCGAGTCCTCGAACGGCAACGAAGCGGCGCGGGGAGTCATTGAGTTCTTCGGGGTCACCGACGCCGGCAACTTCGAGGGCCGCAACGTCCTGCACCTGGCCACCGGTGCCAGCGCGCCACCACCCGATGGCTTTGCCGTCGCGCGCACCGCCCTCTATGAGGCGCGCGCGAAGCGGGTCTGGCCCGAGCTGGACGACAAGCGGCTCACGTCCTGGAACGCGTTGATGATCTCGGCCCTCGCCGAGGCCGGCGCGGTGTTGGGCCGGGAGGACTACCTCGAGGCGGCGCGCGGGGCCACCGAGCTCATCCTGGATTCTCTGCGCGACCCCGAAAATCGCCTGCTGCGCACCTACAAGGACGGCGAGGGCCGCCTCAACGCCTACCTGGAGGACCACGCCTTCCTCCTGGAGGCGCTCCTAACGCTGTACGAGGCGAGCTTCGAACCGCGCTGGTTCGAGGAGGCGGTGGCCCTGGCGGACACGATGATCGCTCGCTTCGGCGATGCCGAGCGGGGCGGTTTCTTCTCCACCTCCGACGACCACGAGGCCCTGATCGTCCGCCGCAAGGAGGTCGGCGATCATCCGATTCCCTCAGGCAACTCGTCGGCCGCCCTGGGCCTGCTGCGCCTCACCGCCCTGACCGGAGATCGTGCCTACGAAGCCTGGGCAACGGGCGTGCTGCGACTCTTCGGCAAAGCGGCGGCACGCCAGCCCGAGGGGTTCGCCCACCTGCTGCGCGCACTCGACTTCCACCTCGCCTCCACCAGGGAGGTGGCCTTGGTGGGCGAGGACCTATCGGCGCTCACAGGGGTCGTCCGCTCCGATTTCCGCCCCCACATCGTGTTGGCCGGAGGGCCGGAGGGAACGACCACCCCTCCTCTGCTCAAGCATCGTGTCCCGGTCGACGGCAAGCCCGCGGCCTACGTCTGCGAGCAGTTCACCTGCAAGGCACCAGTGACGCTTCCGAAACAACTCGACCAGCTCCTCTGAAAAGCCGCGACAGAACCGCGGCCCGATACCTCAGAGGACAGGCAGGAAGTTTTCGATCTCGTAGGGCGTTACCTGGACGCGGTACTCGTCCCATTCCTGCCGCTTGATCTCGACGAAGCGGCGGAAGGTGTGCTCGCCCAGCGTGCGCAGGACCAGCTCCGACTCGGCGGCGATCTCGATCGCTTCGCCGAGCGTCTCGGGCAGTTGCTCGATCCCCCGCTGAGCCCGCTCCTCGGGCGAGAGGTGGTAGAGATTCTGCTCCATCGCCTCCGGCAGCTCATAGCCCTTCTCGACCCCTTCGAGGCCGGCCTGCAGCATCCCGGCAAAGCAGAGGTACGGGTTGCAGGCGGGGTCGGGGCAGCGCAGCTCGGCGCGGGTCGCACTCTCCTTGCCGGGGTGGTAGAGCGGCACCCGGATCAGCGCCGAGCGGTTGCGGCGCGACCAAGCCAGGTAAACCGGCGCCTCGTAACCCGGGACCAGCCGCTTGTAGGAGTTGGCCCACTGCGCAAAGAGGGGTGAGATCTCACGGGCGTGCTTGAGCTGGCCGGCGATGAAGGCCTTCGCGGTAGCCGAGAGGAAGTACTGGTCGTCGGGGTCGAAGAACGCGTTCTTGCCTTCTTTGGTCAGCGACTGGTGGACGTGCATGCCGGAGCCGTTCTCACCGAACAGCGGCTTCGGCATGAAGGTCGCGTGCCAGCCGTACTTCATCGCGTACTCCTTGACGACGATCCGGTAGGTCATGCAGTCGTCGGCCATCTCGAGCGCGTTCTTGTAGCGCATGTCGACCTCGTGCTGGGAGGGGCCGACCTCGTGGTGGGTGTACTCGACGTGAATCCCCATCTTTTCGAGCGCCAGCACGGTGTCGCGGCGCACGTCGGAGCCGGCGTCGAGCGTTGTCAGGTCGAAGTAGCCGCCCTCGTCGAGCACCTCGGGCACCCCACCCTCGGGTTTGGCGGAGCGGAAGTAGAAGAACTCGAGCTCAGGGCCAATGTTGTAGGCGTCGAAGCCGAGGTCTTCGGCGCGTTTCAGCGCGCGCTTCATGATCCAGCGCGGGTCCCCCTCGTAGGGATCGCCGCCCGGGACCCGGATGTCACAGAACATGCGGGCGACCGCGTTCTCCTCTTCTGGCCGCCAGGGGATCAGGGCGAAGGTCGACGGGTCCGGCATCGCGATCATGTCCGACTCCTCGATCGGGTTGAAGCCGGTAATCGAGGAGCCGTCGAAGCCCATCCCACCCTCCAGGGCGTCCTCCAGTTCAGAGGAGTTGATCGAGAAGCTCTTGAGCTGCCCAAGCACGTCGGTGAACCACAGCCGGATGAAGCGCACATCGTGCTCCTTGACCATCTGGGCTACGTCAGCGGCGCTTTTCGGGTGCTCTGCCATCCAAATCTCCTTGGCTGTGGTCCAGGCGAGGGGGCAACGATAGGCGAAGTGGACCGCTGAGGTGCGAACCCCCGTATATCCGGGTAGAGCAGCCGGTGAAACCGCTCTTTCCACATATGGGAACCCGCGGCCTCACCGGTGCCAGGCGGACCATGGGTCGGCTTGCAGGCTCCGTCAAAATCAGGTATAACTTACTTCGCGTAAGTTATTGGCTTAAAGTAAAGTAAAGGCCAGCTAAACGGCTCTGTAGTGCGGAAAGCCACCGAATTGGGAGTCAAAGGCGGAAACGACGTGACGGTAAAAACAGCAGTCAGCAGATTCCATATCCATGACGAGCTAACGGCTCCGGATGAGAGCGCTCCCCTGCTCAAAAGCATCCAGGCCGCCGGGGGCGCGGTGACCAAGTTCGTCGGCGTCCTAGCCGGCGCGCCGTCGGTGCTCCGGGCCTACACGAGGATGCGCTCAGAGCTGCGCGGAGGCGTCTTGCCGCAGGCGACCCGGGAGCGGATTGCCCTTGCGGTTGCCGAGCGCCGCAACGACGCTTACAGCATCGCTCAGCACGCGAAATCGGCCCGTCGGGCCGGTCTCGGCCTGGACGAGGTCTCCAGGGCTCGCAGCTTCACCTCGGCGGACGCCAAGGAGGCGGCGCTGCTCGGCTATCTACAGGCGACCCTCGAGGTCGAGGGCTACCCACCCCACCACCTGCACGAGGAGGCCCGTGAGATCGGCTGGACCGACGAGGAGATCCTCGAGGCCGTGGGCCACCTGGCGCTGAACGAGTTTCAGAGCCTGATCGCGAGCGCGGCGGCGCTGCCCAAAGACCAGGCGACGCCGACCGTCCTGCCCTCGGCTGCTTAGCGGCGCGCGGGTCCTGTCGCGGCGGCTGGGATCCTCGTCCTCGGAACTGCGGGCGAGGACCCCAGCCGCCACACCACCCGCGCGAGCTACGCCGCGGGCAGGTCAGTCAAATCGCCGGAGCTGGTTAGTCCAGGACTACTGTGGCTGTGTAGAGGAGGCGGGCTGTGCTGTAGCGGCAGCCGAAGGTGGCCCGGGTGTTGAGCTTTTCCAGTGGCTCGCCCTGGCGGAGCGCGGTCGTATCGGTGCATTCGCCTTCCTCGCGGCTGGCGCGCCAGACGTTGGCGGCCTTGAGCTCCTGGGCGAAGGCCGGGGCCCAGGTTGGGATCGTCAGCGCGACGATGTCGCCCTTGCGGACTTTGAGAGAAGCGCTGAACCTCACGGTCCTCCCCAGAAAGGGAGTGAGAACGTGAATCGAGCTCTGGCTGCGCAGGTTGTACCGGGGCGGATTGGTTTCGGGGACGCGACGCAGGATCGCCAGGCGCGCCTCGGGCGGCATGCCGAAGAAGCCATTGAAGAAGGAGCGCTGCTTGTTGGTGGGTTGGGCCAGGGTCAGCGTCCACGACTTCACTTTCCCGTCACCGGGCACCCTGAAGGGCAGTTTCGACTGGTCGGTGCTGACCTGAAAGCCAGTGGTGCTGCCCACGGCCTGGCAGGGCGTCTCCGGGCAGGAGGGGTCGGGCGCCGACGCCGTTTCGCCGAGGACGACAGTCGTGCGCGATTTCGTCGCCGCACCGGCGCCTGCCGACAGCACGACCAGCAGGGCGAGGCTCACTACCAACGCCGCTGCGATCGCCAGCCGGCTGCGCTGTGCGCCCGCGGCGAAAGCTCCGTGCGAAGACGACCTCGACATTCCCATGCTCCTCTCGTAGAAAGACGCGCTCCTGCTCAAAAGACTAGCCGCAGCGACGGCCGTCAGCGGCGAGCACGGCGCTTGGCATCAGAGCTCTGCGCGGAGCCACGCGCGATCGCGAAGCCGACCTTGTCGGCGCCGACCGCCTCGAAGCCGAGAGCGCGGGCGACCGCCTGGGTCAGATCCCAGTCGTTGCCCTCTGAGTAGGGGCCACGATCGATCACCCTGGTGACGACCTGGCGGCCACGGTAGGTGAACCTGACCACGGTTCCGCAAGGCAGCTTGCGGTGGGCGACGCCAGTCGTCGACGGCCGCAGAACCTGGCCACAAGCCGTGTTGTTGCCGTAGAGGCCGGGGCCGTACCAGGTGGCGCCCGCCAAGCGCACCGGGCTGAACGCGATCCCCCCTCCCACCTGCGCGGCGGTCGAGGCGTGGGTCGAGGCGCCGCCCGTGGCTGCCTGAGCCGGGCCAATGGCTACCGAGATAGCCGCGGCGACCAGGAGAAGCCCGATCGAGGGCACGCGCCAGTTCAGGCGCTGGCCGATCTGGCGCGCCCGCTGTGGGTGATCTTTCCGCCCGAGGCGGTTTCTTCCTGCCTTCATCTCTTTCCAGCGCTTACGGGGTTAGCTGTCGGGCTCGCGCTGAAAGAGCTGCGCTACACGGGCAGATGCCCGCGATTCGCCCCAACTATTGGGTCCCCCGCTCCCCGCGATATGTAGGCGGAGACTCAGCGAAGTTGCGGCACATTAGCAAACGCTAAGACAGCGTTTATGTGAATTGCTCACGGAGGATTCGCGTCGAGAGCATCGGCGCGATCCCTTCTCCCTCCTAGCCCTGCACGAAAGCGCCCCGCCCGACAATGGGAAAGGCCCCCTCTCGGGAGCCTTTCCGTTAGCGGGCCTGTAAGCCGGATTCTGTCGGGAGCGACATCTATCTCTCCGGGGCACAGCCCCAGAGGAGCCGCAAAACGGCCCTGCGGCCTACCTGGACCTCGCCGAGCTGGGTCAACGGTCCTGCTTGGCCTTGCACCGGGCGGGGTTTGCCTGGCCGTCGCGTCACCGCGACGCCGGTGCGCTCTTACCGCACCATTTCACCTTTGCCTGTGCGCGACTCACGTGTGGCCGCGCCATCGGCCGTATGTTTCTGTGGCACTTTCCCGCGGGTTTCCCCGGGTGGGCGTTACCCACCGCCCTCGCCCTATGGTGTCCGGACTTTCCTCGAGGGGTTTTCTCTCCCCCCGCAATCGCTCGGCCCGCCCACCGATGGTAGCTCTAGGCGGGCATCGCCGGCAATCGACCGCGGTCCATCCAATAGCCTGCCCAAACGATGCGGGTAGCCGTGGTCACCGGCGCGGGGGGCGGTCTGGGGCGTGCAATCGCCCTTGAGCTGGCGGCGCGTGGCTATCGCGTACTCGCCACGGACATCGATGCAGACGCCGCCGCTCGCACGGCCGCGGAGATCGGCGCCGAGGCAACCGCCTCCGCGCTCGACGTATGCGATGAGCAGGCCTGCAGGTCGGCTGCCGCAGAGGCGGCGGCACAGGGATCGCTGGACCTCTGGGTCAACAACGCCGGCATCCTCTTCACGGGAAACTCGTGGGAGCAAAGCGAGTCGACCCGGCGGACGATGCTCGAGGTCAACGCGATCGGCACGATGAACGGCACGGTCGCCGCCCTGGAGAAGATGAACGCGGCGAATCATGGTCACGTGATCAATGTGATCTCACTGACCGGGATCGTCGCGGCGCCGGGCGAGGTGAGCTACTCGGCCAGCAAGCACGCCGCGCTGGCCTTCACGCTGGGCACCCTCTTCGACCTGCGCCGCGCGGGGATCGGCGGCATCGAGGTCTCCGCGGTCTGCCCCGACGGCGCCTGGACGCCGATGCTCGCGGACAAGCTCGACGACCCAGGTGCGGCAAGCTCGTTCTCCGGTCAACTGCTCACCCCCGAGCAGATCGCCAAAGCGGTCGGCAAGCTGACCGAGCGGCCCCGGCCGCTGCTGATCATCCCCCGCTGGCGCGGCCCGATGCTGCGCCTCTTCGACACCTTCCCGCGCCTTGCGGTGCGGCTCATCCCCCTGGTGATGCGCGACGCAAAACGCCGGCAGCGCCGCTACAAGAAGAAGATCGAAGCAGGCCGCTGGCCCTGACGGCCCTGGGTCTCGTCAGACTTTTCTTAGGACGCCGATTACGCGACCGAGGACAGTAGCCTCGGTGGTCCGGATCGGCTCCATCGCCTCGTTCTCGGGCTGCAGGCGAACGTGGTCGGCCTCGCGGTAGAAGCGCTTGACGGTGGCCTCCTCCCCGATTAGAGCAACGACTATCTCGCTGTTGTCCGCATCATCAGCAGGCCGAACGATCACGTAGTCGCCCTCGAAGATCCCTGCGTTCTTCATACTCTCTCCGCGAACTCGGAGGACGTAGTCGCCTTCCTCGCCGCCGATCACGTCGGGGATCTCGATGTACTCCTCGATGTTCTCCTCGGCAAGGATCGGCTCCCCCGCCGCGACATTCCCAACCAAGGGGAACCCCCCGCCCCCGGGCATGATCGTCCGCTTGGCGCGATCGAAAAGCAGCTCGATGGCGCGCGGTTTCGACGGGTCGCGGCGCAGCAGCCCGATCTTCTCGAGGTTGGCGAGGTGGGCATGCACGGTCGAAGAGGAGTGCAGACCGACCGCTTTGCCGATCTCCCGCACGGTGGGCGGGTAGCCGGTTTTGGCCGCGTACTTCCCAATGAAGTCGAAGATCTCTTTCTGCCTCTTGGTCAGGTCCAGATCCACCAGCGATCCTCCTCATCGCGCCGCGAAGGCGGCCCGTTGACATTCGAACACTTGTTCGCAGGCTACCTGCTCCCCCGGACGTTCGCAAGCCGGCCCCGGCTGGTGGGCGCAAACATCTACAATCGACCGCCCTCGAGCGGCTGTGGCGGAACTGGTAGACGCGCAAGGTTGAGGGCCTTGTGCCCCTCACGGGGCGTGATGGTTCGACTCCATTCAGCCGCATAAAAAACCCCCGCATTAGAGGCTGTCGCGCAAACCGCGCGGCAGCCAAGTGGCAGACGGATTCGGCTTGGTC
>JBBDYO010000068.1:0-15748 GCA_040901495.1 Solirubrobacterales bacterium | reverse complement strand
CGAGGTGGCGACCGGCTTCGGCCGCACCGGGACGATGTTCGCCTGCGAGCAGGAGCAGGTGTCGCCGGACTTCCTCTGTCTCGCCAAGGGCCTGACCGGGGGCTACATGCCACTGGCCGCAACCCTGACCACAGAGCGCATCTACGAAGGCTTCCTGGGGACCCCCGAGGAGCAGCGCACCTTCTTCCACGGCCACACCTACACCGGCAATCCCCTGGCCTGCGCCGCCGCGATCGCCAGCCTCGAGGTATTCGAGCAGGAGCAGACCCTGGTCGGCCTGCAGCCGAAGATCCGCCTCCTCGGCGAGCTGCTGGACACGGTCGCGGAGATGCCCGAGGTGGCCGAGGTGCGGGGGCGCGGCTTCATGGTCGGGATCGACCTCGGCGAGCACGACCCCGCGCTGCGCCTCGGCCACCGGGTCACGCTGGAGGCCCGCAAGCGCGGCGCGGTCATCCGCCCGCTCGGCGACGTCATCGTGCTGATGCCACCGCTCTCGATCCCCAAGGGCGACCTGCGCCGCCTCGTCGAGATCACGGCTGAGTCGATCGAGGCCGCCGCTGCGGAAGTGGCGCCATCGGTGGCGAGCCTGAACCAGCTCCCCCGCGCTGCCTGACCGATCATCGGGGTGTGATGGATCCGCGTCCCGCTCGTAGTAGGGGCGTGAGTCAAGCCGTCGCAGCACCACCCGTCGATGCACCCGCAGAATCAGGGGTCGTGTTCGACCAGCTCTACCGCTCCAGCCGGGATGACGTCTACGCATATGCGGCCGGGCTGCTCCGCGACCGAGCGGCGGCCGAGGACGTCACCGCCACCGCCTTCGAGCGGGCCTACCGCAAGCGCGCACGCTTCGACCCGCGCCGCGGCAACGCCCGCGCCTGGCTGTTCGGGATCGCCCGCAACGCGGCGCTGGACGAGCTACGACGACGCGGCAGGCAGGCGACGCTTGCGGCCGACCCCGTTGACCTGGAAGGCCTCCCCACCGCCCACCATGCCGAGCAGAGCGAGCGGCGCCTCGTCGTCGCGGCCGCGCTGGAGACGCTCGACCCGCGCGAGCGGGAGCTGGTTGCCCTGAAGTTCTTCGCCGGCCTTTCCAACGCCGAGATAGCGAGTGTGCTCGGGGTCACCGAGTCCAACGCCGGCACCAAGCTGCACCGAATCGTCAGCAAGCTGAGGGAGGCATGTGATGGAACGCCATAGAGACGACCAAGACCTCGCCGCCGAGCTGAGGGCGCTGCGCCCCGCGCCTCGCCCGGCCTTCACCGCCGAGCTCGACGCCCGCGTCGCGGCCGGCTTCCCCAGCCGTCCGCGCCGGGGTGCCTCCGGAATCAGCCGCCTCACGGGACTGCTCGATGCCATTCCCAAGCGGCGGATGCTGGCGCCCGCCGGCGCCTGCGCCGTAGCGGCGATCGTCATCGCGACGGCGGTCGTCACCGTGACCGAAAGCGAGCCAGACGGCTCGACGAATCAGGGCATCGCGACAACCTCCCGCCTATCCGGCCCGGAGCCGGGGAGACTGGGTGAGGCCGGCCGCCCCGGCCCCTTCCTGGAAGGCACCGCAGCCTCGAAGGCCGCTCCGGGGGTGAGCTCTTCGGCAACGGAGTTCTCCGATGCCTCCGGGACCCAGCTCGCGCCACTCAACCGAAACAGCTCCGGGCCGTACGCGTCGCAAGCTGGCCGGCGGGAGATCGAGCGCTCGGCACAGCTCGTGCTCGGCACCGACCCCTCCGAGGTCCGCGACGACGCGGCTCGGGTCTTTGAAACCGTCCACAGCTACGACGGCATCGTCCTGCACTCCTCGATTCGCGACGGCGAGAGCGGCGAGGCAGGTGCCACGTTCGACCTGCTGATCCCGACCGCCAAGCTCGGCGACGCCCTCGCCGCCTTCTCGGAGATCGCCGAGGTCCGCTCCCGGCACGAGTCGACCCAAGACATCACTGCCCCGATCGTCACCCTCGGCGAGCGGCTGCAGGACACGCGAGCGAAGGTCGAGGGGCTGCTCGCCCAGCTCGCGAGCGCCGACACCGATGCCGAGCGCGACGCCGTCGAAGCCGAGCTGCGCCAGGAGCGCTTCCGGGTCGCCTCACTGCGATCTCACCTGACGACGCTCGAGCGTCGCGCCAACCTCTCGCACGTCTCGCTGCGAATCGAGACCGGCGAGGGGGGCAGCACCACCGATGAGGGCGATGACACCGGCAGCTGGGGAGTAGGGGACGCCGTTGACGATGCCGGTCACATCCTCGGCGTAGCGGCCGGCGTCACCGTCGTCGGCCTGGCGCTCATCGCTCCCCTGGCCATCCTCGCCCTGCTGGCGTGGTTCATCCGGCGCACCTGGGTTCGCCGTGGCCGCGAGCGCACCCTCGACTAAGGACCTATCTCGATAGGGACGTCGGGCGATCGAATCCTGGCTCACTGTGCGGCTGCGCCGGCCAAACACGGTTTAATTACGAAAGGAGCCAACGAGGAGTTTCTTCGATGCGGCGATCAAAAAACAGTGCCTGCTGTGGCGTCGTCTTGGTGGCGCTGCTGGTGCTCGCCCTCCCTGCCGGGGCCGCCGAAGTTACCCGTGACTCATACCGCGAAGCGGTCGAGCCAATCTGCAAGGCCAACGTGGAAGCGAACCGGAACATCCTCAAAGGCGTGCGCTCGAAAGTGAACCAAGGGAAGGTGAAACCCGCCGGGCATCAGTTCACCCGCGCCGCCACAGCCCTGAAAAAGGCCCTGCGCCAGATCAAGGCCCAGCCGAAACCACCCGCCGATGAGTCGAGGCTTGCCGAGTGGCAAAAGCGGATCAGCGAGCAGGAATCGCTCCTACGGAGGATCGGCGAGGCTTTGATCGCTGACAAGAAACACAAAGCCCAGGTCCTCTCCGTGAAACTGGTCTCGGGCGTCAACCTCACCAACGCGATCGTCCTCCCCTTCGAGTTCAAGCACTGCCATTTCGAAACCTCGATGTTCACCTAGGTAGTGGCCTGCCCATCACCGCGTTAAGCCAGATCATGATCGCGGCGAGCGCATAGACCCCATATAGGGTGAGCGGATGGAGAGGCAGCGAGGACCGGCTGAGGCGCCCAACCTGGGCGAGGCGGCGGTGCCCCGGCCGTCGGCCTCGGTGGTGCTGCTGCGCCGCGGTGGGAAGCATGCCGAGCGGGCGCTCGAGATCCTGCTGCTGAAGCGAACCGAGAGCGCCAAGTTCATGCCGGGGGTCTGGGTCTTCCCGGGCGGCGCCGTCGATCCCGAGGACGGGGAGAGCGACGCCGGCTACCGGGCCTGCGCGATCCGTGAGCTGGCCGAGGAGGCCTCGATCGAGCTGCCCGCCGATCAAGAGCTGGTCCTGTTCTCGCGCTGGATTACGCCGGAGGTCGTCTCGAGGCGCTTCGACGCCTGGTTCTTCCTCGCCCTCGCCCCCGCCCACTCGCCGCCGAAGCCGGACGGGGTCGAGACGGTCGAGGCCCGCTGGTTTGAGCCGCGGACGGCGCTGGAGGCGCAGGCGGAAGGCGAGCTGGCGCTCGCCTTCCCGACGGTCAAGCAACTCGAGTCGCTGCTGCCCTTCCAGACGTCCACCGATGCGATCGAGGCACACCGCGACCGCGAGGTGGAGCCGATCCTGCCCAAGGTGATCGGCTCACCCGAGGACCACCGCGTCGTTCTCCCCGGAGACCCCGACTACCCCGCTTAGTTGCCGACGGGCCGAAATGTCCAGGACAGCTGGACTTATCGGCCCATCGGCGGGGTCAGCTCTGCGGGAAGGGCTCGAGCCCGGCGTGCCAGGGGCCGGGCGGGTAGGTGTTAATCCCGCTCTCGTCCATCTCGGCCTGGAGCCGTTTGAAGAGCTGGCCGGCGTTGCGCAGGGCCTCCTTCAGCTCGGCCGCGGAGCGCTCGCGCAGGCGCCATAGGAACCAGAGCTGGCGATCGTTGATGCCAAAGTCGATCTCACCGGTCATCGTCGTCGTCCATGAGAGGAAGCCGGGGCTGAACAGCTCGCGCAGGGCGACGGGGTCGTACTCGCTCGGAACCGTGGCGAGGAAGCTCTTGTTGAAGTCGATCGACTCGAACTCGACCTTGCGGGCGAAGCGCTGCGTGACGGCCTCGTGGCCCTCGATCGACTCGACGTTGAAGGCGGGGACGACGCTGGCCAGGTCCGGCATGTGGGACTTGGCGAGGATCGCGCTGGGGAGCACCGCCTTGTTGAACAGCCCCCCCACCTCCTTCTCGTCGGCGTCGCAGGAGGAGCCCCAGAAGCCCTCGGTGAGCTGCCCGGTGAGCCGGTTGGTGCCGCCGACGCAGAGCGCCACCGGCCCGTCTTTGGGGTTGATCCCGCCGACCGGCTCGTATTTCAGGCCGCCTCGGCTGCCATAGGCCTGGACGGCCTCGACCCACTCAGCCGCTTCCTGCTTTGCCCCCATGGCAGCGATCTTATGCATGCGGCCATCGGGGACAGTAGGATGCGCGCATGCTTTATGCCCTCATCGCCGTCGGCGTGATCCTCGTAATCGGGGTCATCTACTGGATCTCGAAGCGCAACTCCTTCATCGCCGCGCGTAACCGGATCGATGAGTCCTGGAGCGGCATCGACGTGCAGCTCAAGCGCCGCCACGACCTGGTCCCCAACCTGGTCGAGACCGTCAAGGGCTACGCGGCGCACGAGAGCCAGGTCTTCGAGAAAACGACGAAAGCACGGGCCGAGGCGATGGCCGCGCATAGCGTCGGCGACACCGCGAAAGCCGAGCAGCAGCTGACCGGAGCCCTCACCGATCTGCGGGCCGTCGCTGAGAACTACCCAGAGCTCCGCGCCACCGAGAACTTCCAGCAGCTGAGCCGCAGCCTTTCCGAGCTCGAGGATGAGATCCAGGCCTCACGACGGATCTACAACTCCAACGTGATGTCCTACAACACGGACATCCAGCAGTTCCCGGCCTCGATCATCGCCAACCAGGGCAACTTCACAGCTCGCGAGTTCTTTGAGATCGAGGACGCCTCTGAGCGCGACCCGGTCTCGGTCAGCTTCAGCGACAACTAGGTTCCCTGAGTAGCTATTCGAAACTCGCGTGTGCGACTGGCGTGCGCACCGAGCGGGACCAGGACGCAGGGAGGCCTAATGGCAGCGCCATTTGGCCGACCGAGGACGCCGCCCCGCGAAGTGTGTCCGCCGCCGCCAGGCGTGCGCGGGAGTTTTCGGATAGCTACTAAGCTTCAAGCATGAGCGCGACCAAGGAAGCGACGCTTTGGATCTGCGAGAGCTGCGGGTTCATCTACGACCCCGATATCGGTGATCCCGACGGCGGCATCCCGCCCGGAACTCCCTTCGAGGAGATCCCCAAAGACTGGTTTTGCCCCGTCTGTGGAGCGCGGACCTCCGACTTCCGCCCGCTCGAGCCCGGAGAGGCCTAGACCGTCCGCTCCGATATGACGCACGATTACGACTGGATCGTCGTCGGCTCTGGGTTTGGAGGTTCGGTTTCCGCGCTGAGGCTTGCGGAAAAGGGCTACAGCGTCGCGGTGATGGAGTGCGGCAAGCGCTTCGGCGATAAGGACTTCCCCAGCTCGACATGGGACACGCGGCGCTACTTCTGGGCTCCACGACTGGGAATGAAGGGCATCTTCCGGCTCAGCCTCTTCAGGGACATCGTCGTGGTCAGCGGCAGCGGAGTCGGTGGGGGCAGCCTCGGCTACGCCAACACCCTCTACGTGCCCCCCTCCCCCTTCTTCAAGGACCCGCAGTGGGCCGACCTCGAGGACTGGGAGGCCCGGCTCGCCCCCCACTATGAGACCGCGCAGCGGATGCTCGGCGTCGTCGTCCACGACAACGACGACCCCGCCGACCAGCTGCTGCTCGAGCTCGGCGAGGAGCTCGGAGTCGCCGACACCTACCAGAAGACCCCGATCGGGGTCTACCTCGACAACCCCGGGCAAACCGTGTCGGACCCCTATTTCGAAGGCGAGGGACCGGAGCGGACCGGATGCCAGCAGTGTGGCCGTTGCATGGTCGGCTGCCCGCACGGCTCCAAGAACACGCTGGTCAAGAACTACCTCTGGCTGGCCGAGCACCGCGGGGTCGAGGTGCAGGCCGAGCGCACCGTCACCGACATCCGCCCGCTTGGCGCGGCCGACGGCAGCGACGGCTACACCGTGACCAGCGAGCGCTCCGGCCTGCTGCGCGGCCGCGGCCGCGGCACGATCACCGCTCGCGGCGTCATCGTCGCCGCCGGCCCGCTCGGCACAAACAAACTGCTGCAGCGCTGCCGCCTGGGGGGCTCGCTGCCGCGCATCTCCTCCCGCCTGGGGGAGCTGGTCCGCACCAACAGCGAGAGCATCCTCGCGGTGCGGGTGCCCGAGGACTACCCCGAGGACCTGACCAAGCGGGTCGCGATCACCTCGAGCATCTACCCCGATCCGCACACCCATATCGAGACCGTCACCTACGGCAAAGCCGGCGACTCGATGAGCCTGCTCAACACGCTGCTGGTCGGCGACGGCACCCGGGTGACCCGGCCGCTGAAGCTGCTCGGGCAGATCATCCGTCACCCGGTCAGGTTCGCCAAGGTGTTGTGGCCTCGCGGAACCTCAAGCCGCACGATCATCCTCCTCGTCATGCAGACGCTCGACAACGCGATCGCCCTGCGGCCGAAGCTGAAGCGCAACGGCGAGGTGCGCCTGCAGACCGAACAGGACCCGGAGCGCCCCAACCCGACCTTCATCCCGGTCGCCAACGAAGCCGCCGAATGGCTGGCGAAGCGGACCGGCGGCATCGCCCAGAGCTCGGTGGGCGAGGCTGCGTTCAACATCCCGACCACCGCCCACATCCTCGGCGGCGCCGTGATCGGCCACAGCCCCGAGGACGGCGTCGTCGACTCCCGCCAGCGCGTCTTCGGCTACGAGAACTTGATGGTCTGCGACGGGGCGGCGATCCCGGCCAACGTCGGCGTCAACCCGAGCCTGACGATCACCGCCCTGGCCGAGCACGCGATGAGCGCCGTGCCGCCTAAAGAGGGCGCCGAGCCGCGCGACCTGCCCGAGGCCGCGCGGCCGGCAGCGACCGTCTAGCTACTCCGCGAACTTCTCCGCGACGTAGTCCCAGTTGACGACGTTCCAGAAGGCGTCGATGTAGTCGGGGCGCTTGTTCTGGTACTTGAGGTAGTAGGCGTGCTCCCAGACGTCGCAGCCGAGCAGAGGCACGGCGCCATCGGAGATCGGGGAGTCCTGGTTTGCCGTGGAAACGACCGCCAGCCCCGAGTCGCCCTTGACCAGCCAGGCCCACCCGGAGCCAAAGCGGGCGATCCCGGCGTTTTTGAACTCGTCCTTGAAGGAGTCGAAGGAGCCAAAGGCCTCATCGATCGCCGCGCCCAGGTCACCGCTTGGCGTGCCGCCACCGTCCGGGCTGAGCATCTGCCAGAAAAGGCTGTGGTTGTAGTGACCGCCGCCG
This sequence comes from Solirubrobacterales bacterium, assembly GCA_040901495.1. Lineage (GTDB taxonomy): Bacteria > Actinomycetota > Thermoleophilia > Solirubrobacterales > 70-9 > VRUE01. The sequence continues at coordinate 8,328 of JBBDYO010000068.1, read as the reverse complement.
TTGTTGCGAACCGGGCCCTGCTTGTCGTCCGGCAAGCTGGAAAGGTCGCGGAGGATGTCCTCGATGTCACGATCCGCCCACTCGGTCCCCTCCAGCGCGGCGTTGGCTTTGTCGACGTAGGCCTGGTGGTGCTTGTCGTGATGGACCCGCATCGTCGCCTCGTCGATGTGCGGCTCGAGCGCGTCGTACGCGTAGGGCAAATCGGGAACCGAAAAAGCCATCTGGGTCTCCTTCTGATCGTTTTGGAAGTCCTGCGGAAGCCTAACCTGCGCACCGCTTTCGCTACCCGCTGACCCCCTTGGCCCAATCCCGTCTTTGATCGAGGATCGCCCTTTGTGAGCGCGGTTTCGATGCAGCCGAGAGGGGGTAGCAGGTCGTTCCGGTAGTTTGGGTTGCGAAGCGCTGCACGGTCCATTGGAGGCTCAAGGGTGGCGTCGGATCGGGGCGCAGTCCCCGGCGTTACAACATGGCAGCGGATCCGAACAGAGAAGAGGAGCGTCCGGCTCCGACCCTGGGGGCGAGCGAGCAGCTTGCGGGAGTCGAGGAGCTGTGGCAGCGCTTTGCCCAGGACCACGATCCGGCGATCCGCGAAGAGCTGGTGCGGCGCTACCTGCCGTTCGCGAAGAGCCTGACCCAGCGCTACCGGGGGGTCAGCGAGTCCTTCGAGGACCTCCTGCAGGTGGCGAGCCTCGGCCTCGTTAACGCCATCGACCGCTTCGATCCGGAGCGTGGGATCCCCTTCACCGCCTTTGCCTCTCCCACCATCCTCGGAGAGCTGAAACGGCACTTTCGCGACCGAGTCTGGACCGTCCGGGTGCCACGGGGCCTGCACGACCGAATGGCCCTGGTCGACAAGGCAACCAGCGAGCTGACCAAAGAGCTGCAGCGCTCGCCATCTGTCAGGGAGATCGCCGACCGCCTCAAGCTGGAGCAGACCGACGTTCTCGAAGTGATGGAGGCCAACCACAACCGAAGGCCCCTCTCGCTCGACTACAAAACCGGCGGCGAGGACCCCGACGACGAAATGCCCGCTGACTGGATCGGCAGCGAGGACAAGGGCTATGAGCTGGTCGAGGGGCGGGTCGCGGTGGATGCCGCGTTGCCCCATCTCGATGAGCGGGAGCGGCTGGTGCTGCGGCTGCGATTCGTGGAGGACATGACGCAGTCACAGATCGCGGAGCAGATCGGCCATTCCCAAATGCATGTCTCGCGCATTCTGCGCCGCGCCCTGGAGCGGCTTCGGGAGCAGATCAGGGAGCAGCGGCAAAGCGAATGATCACGTACTCGCCGTCCTCGGACTGATCGATCGTCAGCTCATCGGCGAGCGCCTCCAGCGAACCGCCGACGTCCGGGACCTCCAGCTCCTGGCGGATCTGCGTCGCGGCGCCCGGTTCCATTGGCCCCATGCGCAGCTCGATCCCACCTTGGCGATCGTCGAGGCCAAGACGCACCCGCCCGTCGGAGAAGCGCGAGGGGGCCGCAGCGGCAATCGCATCGGTGACGAGGATGGCGTCTGAGACGCGATCGACCGAGAGGTCGCGGCGAGCAGCGAGCGCACCGACGACGCGTGCCAGCACAGGCCCGAGCAGCTCGGGCCTGTCCATCACCAGCTCGGTTGCCTCCGATGTGCTCGGCTCCATCGTCACCGTGTCGCCATTGCCATCCGCCCCACTGCCGCGCAGCGGTATCCGCATCGTCACTTCCGTGCCCTGGTCGAGCCCACCCGAGATCGCGAAGCTGCTCGAAAGCGCCGCGATCAGAGAGAGGCCGAGGCGAAGGCTGGGCCGGTCCGTCTCGGCAAGCGGCTTGATCCCGCTTCCTTGGTCGCGGACGACTACGGTGAGGCCGTCCTCATCGGGCCTGGCATCGACGCTCAGCGGGCCCGGCTGCCCCTGATAGGCATGGACGGCGACGTTCATGCACGCCTCGGTCACAACCGTCTTCAGGTCGGCGAGACCCGGAGCGTCCATCCCGATCTCCTCGGCGAGGCCGGCCAGAGCGTGGCGAACGAGGGTGACGTTCTCCGCCTTGGCCGGGAGGGTCATCTGAAGCCCTTTCGGGTTCTGGCTGATCGTCGAGCTTTCTGGCATAGAACCGCAATCGCTGGAGAGCTTGTTCTCCGCGGGCACCCCGGAGAATAACCCCGGATATCGCTTCCTTCGCTACCCCGAGCAATGGCGGGCTCAAACCACCGCACCGATCGCTCGCTGGATCTCGTCGTCTGGGAATGCAGATTGCGATCCTCGATTGAGGTTGGGTAGCATCGGCGCTGTGAGTCCGGTCCCCTTCGAAGTCAAGAGCGAAGAGCTGGAAGGCGGAGTTCACGCCTTCGCGGTTCGCGGCGAGCTCGACATGAACACCGCGCCCGAGCTCCAGCAGCAGCTCGACGAGGTGCTTGCGGCGGCGGATGCCTCAATCATGCTGGACCTCTCGGAATGCGAATTCATCGACTCGACCGGAATCGCCCTGATCGTTCGGGCCTGGCAGCAGCTCGACCGCGAGAGCGGAGGCGAAGGAGGCGGCCGGTTCGTCCTCTGCTCGATCAACCATCAGGTCCAGCGGTTGCTGAAGATCACCGGGGTCGATTCCTCGATCTCGATGCACGAGCAACGCAGTGCGGCGCTGGCCGAGCTGCGCGGCTGACCGGCAGCGCTCAGATCGATACAGCGGAGAACTGCTCAAACGCGTGCTCGAGGTCGGGGAAGACCTCGCCGCGGACGAACTGGCCGTCGCGCACCTCCCAGATCCACGCCACGGGCATGTCCCTGATTCCCAGCTCGCGACTGCGTGCATAGACACGCCCCCGAACGAGGAGGCGATTTCCTCGCTGCTCGACCTGGCTGGGAGTAATAAGAAGCTCTTCCCAAACCCGGGCGGCGTCGGCAAGGTAATCGCGCAGTCCGGCTGGCCCCACGTAGGGGTCGGCCCGACCGACGGCTTCAGCCGTGACGATAGGAAAGAACTCCATGTTCTCGTCGCAGATGGCGGCGATGTCGTCTGGGTCGCGACGGCTGAATGCCTCGTATAGGCGCTCCACCAACTCTGTGAACTCCTCGGTCACCGCCCCTCCGCGCTGGATGTGGAGGCAGCGACCTCTCGCGAGGCAAACGGCGTGACCAATGCAGATTCGCCCGAGTTCCGCGTCAGCGCCAGCATTGCGACATCGTCGTCGTGCCTGCCGTCGGTAAAGGAGTTGAGCGCGGCTTCGAGGCGCCGCATGATCAGTGCGGGATCGCTCGCCCCGCGCAGCTCAGCCCGCAGGCGGCCCTCGCCGAAGCGCCCATCCGGGCCCTGCGCCTCCGTGATCCCGTCGGTGACGATCACCAGCTGATGCCCCAGTTCGAGATCGCACCGCACGATCTCCCAGTGGCCGTCGGGTAGAGCGCCGAGCACCGGGCCCGCACCGGTGGTCTCGACGACCGACTCTCCGTCGATGAGCAGCGGCGGCGGATGGCCTGCGACCGCCAGGCGCAGAGGTCGGCTGGGGTCCTCGCTCAGCACCAGCGCGACGACGCTGCAGAGCGCCGAATCGCCGCGAGAGAGAAGCGCCCGGTTGAGCGTCGCCAGCGACTGCACCGGGTCGCCGGTGAGGGCCGCCGCGGTGCGCAGCGTGTAGCGAGCGACCGCCGTGATCGAGGCTGCGCGGGCCCCGCGGCCCGTCACGTCGCCAATAACGAGCATCCAGCCGCCGGGGACTCGGAACGCGTCGTAGAAGTCGCCTCCGACCTCGTTCTCGGCGCCGGCCGGCTGGTACATCGCGGCGATCGACCAGCCTGGGATGTGGGGCAGCGGTGGCGGGCGCAAGCCGCTCTGCAGCGTGTCCGCGATCTCCGCCCGCGCGCGCTCCGCCCGCTCGAGGTTTGAGGACAACCCCGCGTTGTCGAGCGCCAGCGCCACCCTGCCGGAGAGAATCCAGGCGAAGCGAGCATCCTCTCGACGATATTTCCGTCCCGACCAGGCGACGCCGAGAGTGAGCGCCCCTGTCACCCTTCCCCTCGCTTTCAGCGCCACGGTGACCGCTGACTTCACTCCGAGGTCCTTGAGGAAGCGCAAGTCGTCTGGATCGCGCGCCAGCTCGCGCAGGTTGTCCTCCGTCATCCGCTCGTAGAACCGCGGTGCGAGAGCAGCCCGACTGCCGTCATCCCCGAGCATGTTCTCGGGGATCGAAGGCTGCCGCGCCGCAAGGCGCTCCTCTGCTCCCTCTCCAGCGCCCGCCGCAACCCGGACGGCCGCCCGACGGGCACCGCCATCGTCGATCACGTCGATCATGCAGAAATCGGCGAACTCGGGGACGAGGATCTTGCAGATCGCATCAAAAGTGTCCTCGAGCGAGCCGCCGCCGTCCGAGGCGGCCGCCACGTCGGCAAGGATCCGAAAGCGGCGTCGCGTCTTCCGCTCGCGGGCGAGCATCGCCGCCAGAACCACCGCAAGGGCGGCCAGCGCGACCACCGATATCTCAATCCAGGCCATCGGCCCCCAATGGGTTGGAGATCCAGACCGGGAAAGACCGCACAGGGGAACTCTCCCAATCGCTACTAAAAAGACAGTATCGGGCACAGCTTCGTAAGTCCACCGAATTTCCCGGTAACTCGGGCGATCAATGCCGTTTTGCACCCGTAGCGCGCGGGTACGGGGTGCCCATGATCGACACGCAGTCAATCCCCAGGCCCGGCGAGCGCTGGCTCAGCCGCCCGCCTTACCTGCTGATCGCTCACATCGTCGCGATCAACCCAAGTGTCGAACCACCTGTCGTCGCCTACGAGCTACAGGACGAGGAAGGCTTCCCACTGGAGCTCATCGAGCACGCGGTGCTGGACGAGGGTTGGTGGAAAGCCTTCCAGCCGATGGTCCGTCGTCACGGCTAAAAAAGCCGCCGTCGCGCTGGAGTACCCGCGGCCCTCAGTCAGTCAACCGAGTGGCGAGCATCCGCTTGCCCTGTTCGGCGCCCTTGCGACTCGTCTCCTGGGCACGTCGAAAGAACTCCGCCAGCTCCGTGTCCTCCTCCCGCTCGGCGTCCTCGATGTAGGTCTCGAGGCGCAGCACGTTGCTGAGGCACTGCTCGACGAACCAGATGACATTGTAGTCCTTGTCTTTGGTGCCGGTGAGCTCGCCGGCCTCTTGGAGCATTGGCATTTCGATTCCTCTCTTGCTGGTGTCGGTGACTGCTTGCTTGCTTATCGCTTGACTGCTTGCCTATCGCTTAGTAGCGCGGGGGCAGCTCGGGGGGCTCTTCGACCGCCGCCGCTTCACGGCGGCGGGCGCGCTCGGTCCAGATCGCCTCTTGGAAGAAGGCGAGGATGAGCCCCGCGGCGCCGGCTCCCATCAGGATCCAGCCGACCATGTCGAGACTGACTCCCTCCACGCGAACGCTGGTGGCAAAGGTCAGGATCGCCCCTACGACGATCAAAAGAATTCCTCCTGCGATGGTCATGCGGTCACCCTTTCCATTGATGTCCTCCTTCTGAACAAGTCCCTGGCGCTATGTGGCCGCCAGCCCGAACGCCTCGCCGTTTTGGGGGAACGGTTGGTCGTTGACCCGAGCGGGAACCGGAGCTGGTCACCGGTGAAAGCCGCTGGGATTCAGGCTGGCGGGCCATAGATCCAGTGCAAACGGCTCTCTGTTACCCCTCTCGATCGGCCAGCAAACTACGTGGCCAGAGGCGCCGCTCACGGACCACGTTTGCCTCAGCGCCGAGCAGGGTGAAGAGGGCACCCAGGTGGACCCAGGCAAGGAGGCCGATCACCAGGGCAAAGGTCCCGTAGACCGGGGTCGCATTGCGAACCTCGTGCGAGAGGTACCAGCCACCAACCAGCTGGAGCAGCTCCCAGCCCACGGTCGCGATCGCGATGCCGGGGACGAGGGCGCGAAATGGGGCCTCACTGGTCGTCAACAGCCGAAAGACGGCGGCGAAGACCACGAAGTTGAGGGCCATCGCGATCGCGATGGCCCAGACCGGGCCGAGCAGAGAGGAGCCACCGGCGACGAGGCCCGAGACCACGGTGGAGACGACCGCCAGACCCCCGAGCGCCAACAGCAGCGCGACCGCCCGCAGGCGCGACCCGAGATAGCCGCGTTGGTCCCGGTCAGGCACCCCCCAAACCCGATCGAAGGCACGCTCGGTCTCCAGCACAACACCGAGGCCCGCCAGAAGCGAGCCGACAATGCCGACGACGAGCGCCAGGCCGTTGCCCTGCAGCGTGCCGCTCCGCACCTGGTCGCCGATCACGGGGAACTGCGACAGCGTCGAGTCGACGACCGAGCGGCGAAGGTCCGGGTTGTCGACGAGGAGGTAGCCGAGAATCGTGGTCAGGAGGAGAAGCAGGGGGAAGAGCGAGAAGAAGGCGCGATAGGCGATCAGCGCGGTGAGGTCGCCGCCCTTGTCGACACGGAACTTCTTGCCGACCGCGACCGGGACCGCCAGCGCCGTGTGGCGCTGCTGGAGCCGGTCAAAGGCGCGGACTGGCCGCATCGCGTCCATGCTGGCCTCTCTACCTACCCGCCGCGCCGATCGCACCGGCCCGTCGAGTCTGCTCAGGCGATGCCCTCGAGCTCGTACTCGCGCAGGAAGCCCTCGAAGAGGCGGCGATGGCCTTGCTCGTCGCGGAGGATCTCAATCACCATGTCCTGGGTCACCGGATCCACCTGATCGGTGACCTCGATGAGCCGGGTGTAATGCTCGATCGCTCCGGTCTCTGCCTTGATCACGCCACGGATCACGTGGACGACGTCCGTCTGCTCGTCGGAAGGCTGCAGGAAGGACTGCTCGGCCGCGAAGCCTTCGGACCCCGGCACCACTCCATAGAGCTCCTTGATTCGCGCGGCGAAGCGCTTCGCGTGACCCAACTCCTCCTCGATGTCCTCGGCCAGCGACTCTTTGATCTCCTGCGCCCGCACGCCGTCGAGGTTGACCGAGGCCGCCAGGTAGCTCATCACGGTCTCGATCTCCATCCAGTAGGCCTTGTGGAGCAGGTCGACCACGTGCTCGCGCGCCTCGAGGTTGTCGCTGTCGAAGATGCCCTTGCTGGTGGCGACCTCCATTTTTGATCCTCCATTCGTGGGTTGCTCACGAATGGATTACCCACCGAGCGAGTCGGTCAATCCCCCAGGGACGCGCGCGGGACGGTGTCGGCGTCGCCTCCCGTCCATTCATTGAAGCGATACCAGACCGGCTTCGCCTCACGAGCCTCGGTGAGCAAGCCGGCCGAATCGCAGAACTGACAGGCCCCGTCCGCGTCAATCCAGGAGAACCACCAGACTCCACCGATCCGCCAGGCGCGACGGTGGTTGACGAGCATCGCCATCGCCTGGTCGAACTCCTGTGCCTGACCCTGCACACCGCGCTCCCAGCGGGACTCGAGGCTGTCGGAGCCCCAGCCCATCTCGGTTACGTAGAGAGGGGTGGCGGCATCGCCGTGGGCGCGCATCACCCGGCGCAGGTTGCGGATCTGGCCGCGCATCGCGGCGGCGCTTGCCACGTATGGATGCAGCGCAACGCCGTCGAACCACTCCTTCACCCCTCCCGCCCGGTAAAGGCGCCGGAGGAACGCCCCGGACTGCAGATTGGGCGGAACCTGAAGGGGTCGCCCGAACAGCCCGCCGAGGATCAGCTTCGCGCCGGGATCGGTGCGGTGGATGACACGGCCGGAGATCCGGGCCAGTTGGGCGAAGCCCTCCGGGTCCACGGTGCCAAAGGTGACGATGTTCTGCTCGTTCCAGATCTCCCAGACCCGCACCGGGTGATACGCCAGCTCGGGGTTTTCCCGCCAGAAGACGCCATCGGAGCCGTAGCGGCGCACAGCGCTTCGCAGGAAGGATGTCCATGCTCGGCGCTGCCAAGCGCTGTCCACCGGTTCCCGCCGGGCCTCCGGCGTCACCCAGTTCGGGCTGCCCCAGACAGTCGGCAGGACCCGCATCCCGTAGATCGCAGCCAGCTTCACGGCGCGATCGAATCCGGACCAGTCGCGCTCGGCGAGGAACGGGTTGACAGCCTCAACGCTCGACCAGTAGAGCGGGAACCGGATTTTGTCCAGGCCGGCCCTCTCCATCAGGCTGTAGTCGGACTCAGACAGTGCAGACTGTGGCGCGATGCCCACGAAGCCCGGCGGCGCCAAGCCTTCGGCCCCGGCCGAGGCTGGGGCGAGGATCGTCAAGGCAACTGCGATGAGGGCGAGCTTGCGCGTCACGGGCAGTCAGGGAACCGGTCGGGAGGGGCAAAGTAGCGGCCGCGCACCCCGACCGCCTCCCGCGGCATCGCTCTGAGATAATCGGCCCGCCTCGGGGCGTGGCGCAGCCTGGTAGCGCGCACCGTTCGGGTCGGTGAGGTCCCC
>JBBDYO010000067.1:0-15804 GCA_040901495.1 Solirubrobacterales bacterium | reverse complement strand
GTGCGCTACCCGCGAGCCCACGGGTGGCGATCCAGCGAAGGCATGCGACGTCATTCGTGTGCGTGGATAACCCACATCAAGCCTCTAGGAGCTAGGGGTTGGGGCGACCTCGGTGGGCTCGCCACCGGGCATCCAGTGGGCCTCAGGCGAGGGAGGCGTGTCGCGCAGGTACCACTCGGCATCGAGGGCGCCCATGCAGCCGGTGCCGGCGGCGGTGACCGCCTGGCGGTAGGTGTGATCGACGACGTCGCCGACCGCGAAGACGCCGGCGAGGTTCGTCCTGGTCGACCCTGGCTGGGTGGCTATGTAGCCGTCCTCGTCGGTCTCGACCTGGTCGGCGACGATCTCCGATTTGGGGATGTGGCCGATCGCGATGAAGGCGCCCTCGGCCTCGATCTCCTCGGTGTCCCCGGTCTCGGCGTTGCGGAGGCGAACCCGATCCAATTTGCCGTCCTCGCCGGCGATGAACTCCTCCGGCACGAAGGGGGTTTTGAAGTCGATATTCGGCTGGTCTCCAGCGCGCCCGTGCATGATCTTCGAGGCGCGGAACTCGTCGCGTCGGTTGACCACGGTCAGGTCGCTGGCGAACTTGGAGATGAAGATCGCGTCCTCCATCGCCGAGTCGCCCCCGCCGATCACGATCACTTTCTGGTCTTTGAAGAAGGCGCCGTCGCAGACCCCGCAGGTGGAGACGCCGCGGCCGCCCAGCTCCATCTCACCGGGCACGCCAAGCCGGCGCGGCTCCGCCCCCATCGCCAGGATCACGGTCTTGGCCAGGTGCTCCTCGTCGCCGAGGTAGACCTTCTGAACGCCGCCGTCGGAGAGCTCGACCCGGTCGACATCGTCGGTGACGAACCGTGTCCCAAAGCGCTCGGCCTGGATCCGGAACTGGGTCATCATCTCCGGCCCCATGATCCCCTCGGGGTAGCCGGGGTAGTTCTCGACGTCGGTGGTGTTCTGGAGCTGGCCGCCCCACTGGAAGCCCTCGAAGACAAGGGGCTCGAGGTTGGCGCGTGCGGTGTAAAGCGCGGCTGTGTAGCCGGCCGGTCCGCCGCCGACGATGATCACGTTCTCGATCTTCTGCTCTGCCATTTGCGCCACCTAAAGTCTAATACTTTACTTTGTATAGTACCGCCCCGGTCAACCGTCGACATCGGGTCGATAACCGCTTTTGCTCAGCTTGAAGCTGGCTCCAACTCGGGCTCTCGCTGTTTGCCGCGGTCGACTGGCAGGCCCTCCTCTTCCCATTCCTGAACCCTCGAGCGAAGCTGGAAGAAGGCGACGACCCCGAGTGGGATCGGCATCCAGAACGCCACCATCCGGTAGACGAGGATGGCCGGGAAGACCGTCTCCTTCGGAAGGCCGAAGAGGACGAACGCACCGATCATCCCCGCGTCCACCGCCCCCACCCCAGCCGGCGCGAGCGGGAAGAGGTTGGCGACCATGCCGAGGAAGAAGCCCTGGACGACCACGGCAAAGGGGACGTGCACGCCAAAGGCCTTGAAGGAGGCCCAGAGGATCCCGATGTTGGCCGCCCAGTAACCAGCGGCGCCGATCACCGCAAGCCCGCCGCGGGAAGGATTGACGAAGAGCTCGCCGGCGAACCTGAGCCCCTCGCCGGCGATTGCCGGCACTTTGGCGACGTTGGCGGCCATCGCCTTGCTGCGAGGACCGTGGGCAAACCGCGCCACTCGCTTGCCCAGGTCCGGCGGAACCAGCGCCAGCAACAAGCCGACGGGCAGAAATAGGCCCGCAACCGCCGCCGGGACAATCGTCAGCTCCACCGAGTCCTTGCCGGGCAGCACCCCGGTCCTCAGCAGGATCCCGCAGACGATCAGGGCGATGGGATAGAAGGCGTACTGAAGGGCCAGGAAAGCGACCATCCGGCGGCCCACGTCGTGGCGGCGCATCCCGGCCTTGCGCAGCGCCCAGTAGGTGAGGGCGATGCCGCCCGCGCCCCCAGCTGAGAAGAGCCGCGTCGCGGCGACGCCGGCCATGTTGACCTCGTAGGTCTCCCTCCAGGTGAACGGCAGCACCTTCCCTCCCACCACGGCCTTGAAGAGCGCGATGTAGGTGGCGATCGCAAGGACGCTGAAGCCGATCGCCACCGCGATCCAGACGGCGTCGGCCTCGTCCAGTTTGCTGAGCGCGTCGCCGAGGCCCACCAGCTTCGGGAAGAGGAAGTAGATCCCGATCAGCAGGATCAGGACGAGCAGAGTCGTCTGCACGATGCGCCGCGTTGTTATCAGCGGCAGGTCGGCGCCACCGTTCCTGCTTTCGGCGCCGTTCCCGTTCGCCGAGTCCTCCTGAGACACCTAGGGGACGCTACCCGTTAGCGAGGCGCTCTAGACGGCGCAGTCCACGGTTCGCCTCCAAGACAAGGGGCTCGGCAAGCGGCTCGCCACGCCGAACGACGCCTACCAGGGCCGCACCAGCCGCCAGGTCGGTGACGTAGTGCTCCCCGAGGTAGATCAGCGCAAAGCCCAGGGTCAGCGCGTAGGACCAGCCAATCGCCCCAGGGCCGCGCCCGGTTTCACTCAGCGCAATCGCCGCCATCAGCGAGGTGGCGAAGTGAAGCGACGGCATCGCCGCCCACGGGTTGCCCCCCAGGGCCGCGTACATCGCCGGCCAGGCCGAGTGCCAGGTGCCTTCGCCGACCTCGACCATGATCCGCCGCACCTCTTCCTCAGTCAGGCCCTGCTCGGAGGCCCACCAGGGCGGAGCGGTGGGCACCAGGAAGTAGACCGCGCAGCCGGTGTCGAAGACGGCGGCGAGCTGGCGGGCGGCCCGCGGAAAGTGTTGGGGGTGCCGGATGAGGATGAAGAGGAGCGCGAAGTAGGGCTCGAGGAACCAGAGCCAGTGGACCCAGGTGAGGAAATGGTTGAGGAGCTTGACCCGCGGCAGGCGGGCAAGGGCACGCTGGAGGCGGGCGTTGGGGAGCCTGCCGAGCCCGATCGCGCGGTCGATCGCGATCGGATAGCCGGTGCGGAGGCGGCGGCGCAGTCGCTCGGGGTTATCGAAGGGAAGCTCGTGGACCATGATGAAGGCCCACATCTGCAGCGCGAACAGGGCGACGTCGCGTTTCGGCGAGCGGGGGCGGAGCACAGCAAGCGCCAGCGGCCCTGCCGCACAGGCGGCAACCGTCACCGGAGCGGGTGTCCGCAGCCTCTTGCGCAGGACCGGCACGGCCACCGCCGCGGCGATCGCGCCCGCGGCTCCGGCGCGCACCGTCATCCGCAGCGCCGGCGATGGGCGAGAGCGCTTCCTCATGAGGGCGGCGAGTATAGGTCGGCTGCTGCCCGCGGGAGCGCCGCCGCGCCGCCGCGCGTGATTAGAATGGCCGCGCTTTGACGCCTCACTCTCCTGGCACTGACCAGATCGACACGCTGTTCTGGATCGGCTTCGTCGCCGCGACGATCCTGATCGTCGCGATCGTTGGCGGGCTGCTCTATGCACTGCGGAACTACCGTGCCGGGCGAAGCGCCGAGCCCTCCCAGGCAACGGGCGGCCGGCACACGCAACTGCGGGTCGGCGGGATGCTGACCGTCTTCGCCGCCGCGATCCTCGTCGTCAGCATCATCTACACGGAGAAGGCCCGCGAGGCGTCGGCGACCGGGCCGACCGGACTCCAGGTCTCCAATGCCGAACCGCTTCGCATCACCGCCACCGGCCAGCAGTGGCTGTGGCGCTACGACTACCCCGACGACGAAAACAAACCGGGAGACACCTTCTCCTACTACCGGCTCGTCGTCCCCGTCGACACCGCGGTCGAACTGAACCTCGTCTCCACCGACGTCGTCCACGCCTGGTCGGTGCCGGAACTGGCCGGCAAGCGCGACGCCGTGCCCGGCAAGGAGAACCACGTCACCTTCACGGCCGAAGAGGAAGGCACCTACGGCGGCCAGGCGGCAACCCTCTCCGGCCAGGCCTACGCGTCGATGCGCACGGCAATCGATGTCGTCTCGCCCGAGGCATACGAAGCCTTCGTAGAGCAGCAGGGCAGCGACATTCAGGCAGCCCAGGACCGAGTCGTGGGACTGATCGAAGGCGAGGACGTGCCATGAGCTCAGCCCCGAGCAAGCGGCCCGAACTGGTCGTTGGCGGCTTCCCCGCGCGCCGCGCGCGCTGGGCCGAGCTCGCCACCAGCGCCGACCACAAGGACATCGGCCGCATCCTGATCACCACCGCCCTCGGCTTCCTCTTCATCGCCCTCGTCGAGCTGCTTCTGATGCGACTGCAGCTGGCGATCCCCGAGAACACCTTCCTCACCCCGGTCACCTTCAACAGGCTGCTCTCGCTGTACGGGATCACCGCGATCTTCCTCTTCGCGATTCCGCTCGCGCTGGGGCTCTTCTACTACGTGGTGCCGCTGCAGATCGGCGCCCGTGGCACGGCCCTGCCCCGGCTCGGCCAGATCGGGCTCTGGCTCTTCATAGCCGGCGCCACGGTCCTCTACGCCGGCTTCCTCTTCACTCCCTCGGAGGCGGGCGTCAACCCGCTGGCGCCGCTCACCGAGGCCGCGTTCCTGCCCAAGAACGGAGTCGCCGCCTGGGCCACCGCCTCGCTGCTGGCGACGCTCGGGTTTGTCCTAATGGCCATCGACCTTGTCGTGACGCTCCGCAAGATGCGCGCCCCGGGAATGGCTTGGCGGCGCGTGCCGGTCTTCTCGTGGGCCGGCGCGATCTGCTCCTGGCTGCTGCTGGTCATCGGCCCGGTGATGCTGGCCGCGAGCACGATGCTGCTGATCGACCGCAACTTCGACGGGATCTTCTTCTCCGGCGGCGCCGGTGGCGCCCCACTGCTCTGGCAGCACATGAGCTGGATCTTCTTCACCGGCGCCTACATGCTGGTGCTGGTCACCGCGCTGGCGGCGGTCGCCGAAATCGTCCCCGCCTTCGCCCGCAAGCCCCTCTACAACCGCAACGCGACGATCGGCTCGCTGGTCGCGATCGCCGTGATCGGGACCCTCGCCTGGCTTCAGAACATGCTGACGGCGCCGATCGGGATCGGCTGGATGTACTTCGCGATGATCATGTCGCTGGCGCTGATCGTCCCCTTCGGCCTGATCTTCTTCAACCTGATCGCGACGCTGGCCGGGGGCGCGGCGCGGATGCGCGCGCCGCTGCTGTTCGCCGCCGGGGCCATTGCAGCGATCTCGATGGGCCTTGCCGCCGAGATCAGCCACTCGATGGTCGCGGTGGCCTGGCGCCTCCAGCACACCACCGACAGCACCGCGGTGACCCACTTCACCCTCGTCGGAGGAGCCGTCTTCGGCGGCTTCGCGGCGCTGCACTGGTGGTTCCCAAAGATGACCGGCCGCACGATGGGCGAGACCCTGGCGCGGCTCTCATTCACAACGATGGCGATCGGCATGTTGCTCGCATTCATCCCCCTGGCATTCGCGGGCAGCTTCGAGGGCCAGGTGATCGACACCTACAAGTTCTTCGACGGAACCGGCGTCAACGGCTACAACCTGACCGCCTCGATCGGCACGCTGGTCCTCGCGATCGGAATCGTGATGACGCTGGTCAACGCGATTCTCAGCCGCAACGCCGGTCCGGAGACGGGTCACGATCCCTGGGGCGGGGACTCGCTCGAGTGGTTCGCGCTCTCCCCGCCAGACCCGCACAACTTCGACGTGCTGCCGGACGTGCGCAGCGACCGGCCCCTGCGCGACATCCGCGAGGCGATCGCGCATCGCACCGGCCGCGCAGAGCAGCCGGCCCGTGAGTCTCAGCCGGTAGCCTGAGCGGCCATGAGCGGCGCGCAAACCGTTGCCATCTCGCGTCGTCCCGCCGCGCTCGCGGTCCTGCGCGACTACGTCACGCTGACCAAGCCGAAGGTGCAGTCGCTGCTGCTCTTCACGACGATCACCACGATGTACGTGGCGGGCGACCCCTCGATCGGCCTCGTCTTCCTCACCTGCCTTGGCGGCGCGCTCTCGGCCGGGGGCGCCGGAGCGATCAACCACGCGATCGACCGCGACATCGACCGCACGATGGCGCGCACGGCCGACCGCCCGGTGGCGAGCGGCCGGATCTCCCCCACCGCCGCGATTGCTTTCGGAACGCTGCTCGGGGTCGCCTCCTTCACGCTTCTCTCCCTTGCGGTCAACCCACTCGCCGCGGCCCTCTCGCTCTCGGGCATGTTCGGCTACGTCTTCGTCTACACGCTCTGGCTGAAGCGGTCCACGCCGCAGAACATCGTCATCGGGGGCGCCGCGGGAGCTGTACCGCCATTGGTCGCCTGGGCCGCCGTCACCGGCGAGCTGAGCGGGACCGCCTTCTACCTGTTCGCGATCGTCTTCTTCTGGACGCCGCCGCACTTCTGGGCCCTCTCGCTGCTGATGAAGGACGAGTACGCTAGGGCCGGCGTGCCGATGCTTCCGGTCGTGCGCGGCGAGGCGGAGACCCGCCGCCAGATCCTCCTCTACACGATCCTCCTCTACGCGGTCACCCAGCTGCCCTTCTGCGCCGGGGCCTTCGGGATCGAGTACCTGGTCGTCTCGATGGCCCTGGGCGGCGCCTTCATCTACTTCGCGGTGCGCCTGCTGCGAAGCGCCGACCGGCGCTGGGCGCTGCGCACCTACCTCTTCTCGCTCACCTACCTGGCATTGCTCTTCCTGGCCATGCCGCTCGACCGCTTGGTCAACTAGATTTCCGCCCGTGGACCGAGAGACCGCAAAACGCAACATGACGGCCGGCCTGCTGGCAGGTGGAATCGCCGCGGCGGTCTTCGCCCTCTCCTTCGTGGCCGCGATGCTCTACATCGCCTCATGAGCGCGGAGCCGGCACAGCGGAGCATCCCCGAGCCGGGTGAGCTCGTCTACCAGCCCCGACCCTCATGGGCGCCCGCCTTCTTCGCGCTTGGAGTCACGCTCGCCGTCTGCGGAACCTTCACCTCCTTCATGCTGCCGGGCTGGTTCTACTCAATCGCCGGTGCGGTCATCCTGCTCGGCTTCCTGCGCACGATGGTCCGGGGCGCGGTCCGCGACTACTTCAGGCTGCCGCGCAAGCAGAAGGTTCGCGGTGCGGTCCTGCCGGTAGAAACGCTCAGCCCACCCAAGTAAGCCGGCTTCGCGGCCACTCAGTCCGGTGACATGCCGGATGTCGCGCCGTCGGAGGTCCACGCCTTGACGATGTCGCGGATCGAGAGGACGCCGGCAAGGTCACCGTCTTCGAAGACGACCAGATGGCGGATGCCGCGCTTCGACATCTCTGAGGCCGCCCGCTCGAGGCTCCAGTCCGGGGCGGCCGAGATAACGCCCTCGCTCATGTGGTCGGAGACCAGCTCAGCGTCAGGGTCCTCACCGCGACCGACCGAGAGCAGGATGTCGCGCTCGGTGACGATGCACGGCACGGGTGTCTCGTCGTCGGCGACGAGGGCGGCCCCGGTGCCCTTCTCGAGCATCTTCTCCGCCGCCTCCCGCAGGGTGTGCGAAGGACCGACCGTCAGGACGACCTCGGACATCCCTTCCCGTACCTGCATTTCTCTCGCTCTCCTTCGGGTTTCGAGTTCGTGTGAATCGCCTCAAGCCTACCCCACGATCGTGCCCCGGCAAGCCTCTTTGACGAGAGGCTCGGCGTATAGACTCCGGCGCGCTTCGCGCCGGATGCCCCTATGCCCAAGTCACTGAACTCAACTCGCCTCCTGCCCGCCCTTGCCGCGTTGGTGGGGCTCGCGCTGGTCGCCTCCGGGTGCGGGACGAGCACGTCCGACGAGGAGCGCGGGCGCGCCCTCTTCATCCAGAGCTGCGGCACCTGCCACAGCATGGCCGAGGCCGGAACGAGCGAAGGAATTGGCCCTGACCTCGATGACGCCTTTGCCGCGGCGCGCGCCGTCGGTCAAACGGACAGCACGATCGAGGGTGTCGTCAAGGCACAGGTCGAGAACCCCCGGCCGATGACCGACAACGATGCGGTCTCGATGCCGGCCAACATCGTGGAGGGACAGGACCTCGAGGATGTTGCCGCCTACGTGGGCCGCTGGGCCGGAGTGCCGGGCGCTGCGCCGCCCAAGGTGCCGGGCGGCCCCGGGGCACAGGTCTTCGCGAGCAGCGGCTGCGGCGGCTGCCACACCTTTGCCGCCGCCGAAGCGGGCGGAACCAGGGGCCCGGACCTGGATCAAGTCCTGGCTGGGCAGAGCATGGCGATGATCAAAGCCTCGATCATCGACCCCGACGCGGTGATTACCAAGGGCTACCCGCCGAACGTAATGCCGCTCATCTACGGAGAATCGATCAGCCCGGCCGAACTGAATGACCTGGTCGCCTTCCTGGCGGGCTCGACCCCCAAAGCCAAGGGCGGGGGCTCGAAGTAGGCGCAGCACTCGGCTCGGCCGTCGGGGCGAACCGCTGGCATCATCCGTTCGATGCGTGAGCGCCTGAAGATCACGCCGCGGCTCTACGCCAACGTCGCCCTCGTCGCCCTGGCGGCCCTATCGCTGATAGTGCTGACCGGCGCCGCTGTTCGCCTGACGGGGTCGGGGCTCGGCTGCCCAGACTGGCCCAAGTGCTACGGCAAAAGCGTGCCCCCACTCGACACCCACGCGGTGATCGAGTACGGCAACCGGCTGCTGACCGGCTTCGTCGGGCTGGCCGTGATCGCCGCCAGCGCGCTCGCCTGGTTTCGCCATCCCTTTCGCCCGCACCTTGCCCTGTTCGGGGCGCTGCTGCCGCTTGGCGTGATCGGGCAGGCGATCCTCGGCGCACTGGTGGTCAAGTTCCACCTCGCGCCCGGGCTGGTGATGTTGCATTTCATCCTCTCGATGCTGCTCCTCGATGCGGCCTTCGCGCTTGCCTGGTGCGCGCGCTACGAGCCATGGGAGCGGCGGCGGTCAACCGACCGGCTGGGCGTCTGGGCCGTCCGCGCCCTGATCCCGCTCGGCCAGCTGACCATCCTCGCCGGGACGATCGCCACCGGGTCCGGGCCCCACGCCGGCGCCCACGAGGGCGAGCTGGTCCATCGCTTCGACTTCCAGGGGGCGGGAACCCTCGAGTGGGTGGTTCAGCGCCACTCGGCGATGGCGGCGATCTTCGGCCTCGCCGCGATCGCGGTCTGGCTGCTGCTGAGGCGCCCAGGAGGCGACAGGCGCGCCCTGAAGCCCCTGACTGTGGTGATCGGCCTGCTGGGCCTTCAGGGGCTGGTTGGGGGCCTACAGTGGGTCCTGGAGCTGCCGGCGGAGATCGTCTGGGTCCACATAGCCCTGGCCACCACCACCTGGCTGGCGATTCTCTGGACCGTCGCCACCGCCGGCCGCCTCGAACCCCAGGGAGAGGCGGCGAGGACCGCCCATGACGGTCCGCAGACCGAGCGCCCAGCGCCGGCCCTTTCTCAGAGCTGAGTAGCGATCAGGCCGATCAACGCGGCGACGATCGCCGCGGTCATCCCTACGAAGCCTTGGATCATCGTGCGCTGCATCGCGTCGAAGCGCGCATTCATAGCATCAAAACGGGTGTTCATTTCCGCGCGTAACGCGTTTGTCTCTGCTCGCAACGCGTCCATCTCTCCTCGCACCGAGCGGATCTCATCGCGGGTTTCGCGGAAGCCTCCATCGACTCGATGGTTGAGGTCATCGAGGCGCTCGTCGGTCCAAGTCTCTCGCACATGCTCCATCGTGCCACACCCTAAAGCGGAATGCTTTGTCTGAGGACGCGCGGAACGTAAAAAGTCTCAAGCCATTCCGAAACGATTTGGTGGAGGCAATTCAGCGCCCGGCGACACCCTCGGCAGCGAGGTCGACCACGACGTGGGTGATCGGCAACTCGATCTCCTCGCGCGCCCGCTCGACGACGCCGCGTTCCAGCCAGCGCGAGCGCTCGGGTGGGTGGGTCGAGATGACGATCTCATCGGCCGGGAAGGTGCGGAGCGCGTCCTCGATTGCCATGTTGGGGTCGGAGTCGCCAACCTCTCCCCTTGCCTTCAGTCCCGCGTCCTTGAGCGCGAGCAGCGACAACTCCATCCGCTGGCGCGCCAGCTCAATCGCTTCGTCGACGTCGGAGACCCAGTGCTCAGCCCGTGAGACCGCCAGCGCCGGCGTCAGCACGAGAACCTCGCTGTCGGCCCCCCGGCAGCGGTCGCGGATCTCCTCCAGCAGCTCCTCGCCACCAACGGTCTCGTTGGCGACGACCAAGAGTCGGTGCTTGCCGTCGCCGCCCCGCGTCACGGCCACCCGCTTCGGCAGCGACCCCCGTGAGCTCTTGTAGGCAACGCCGGCGCCAAAGCCAAGCAGCGCCACCGCCCAGATCACCCCGACCACCGGCCTCGTCAGCAGCGTCAGGACGATCACCGAAACCGCTCCCGCCCCAATCACCACCACCCAGCGGAACGCATCGGCCTCTGATCTCAGAGGATTGTGCACATCCTCAGTTTTACCCTCAATCCCGCAAATTCAAGCCAGTTCCGTCGCAGCGATCCCGCCTACCGATCTCGGATCCAGCGGACCACCACCACTACCACCGTGATCGCCAAAGCCGCAATCAGAAGGTCGCCGATGACCTGCCCAACCTTGTAGGCAGTGGAGTCCGTGTCAACGGCTGCCCAGAAGAAAACCCAGTCCTCCTGAAACACGGCTCGTTACTCCACGCTTCTTTGGGTGGCTGTGCTGCTCTCTCTATCTCCAGTCGCCCGAAATTCATCGCTACGCCTTTGTTCTTCTCGCCAGCGATTGTGCCCGGTGATTTCTCCCAAACCACGAGGGTCGAGCTTGGCAACCGCCCAGATCACGAAGACCGTGGGGGCTCCAAACAACCCGATGCCAAAGACGAGATCAGACAGCTCCCCAGCCCCACCAGCCAAGCCGATGGCGATACCGAGGATGCAGATGCCAACAAACCCTGGCCAAATGCTTCTCGGGAGCTTTCGGTAGGACTTCTTCAAAGCCTCGATCCAATGAACGTACAAATGCCGATGAGAGCACCCCACGCCACGATCAATCCTGTGATCTGCGCAATGTAGACGGACAGGGTCCTGAGACGACCTTCTTCCTCAGGGCGTTCCAGCCATGCCTCCTGCTTCCGCACTCTCAGCCAAGCCACAGGAATACCGACAACCTCAGCCAAGATTGCATAAAGAAGCACGAGGCGAAAAATATCCGTCAAAGGAACGGGATCAGTATTGGCGACAACAAACAACATTCGCCTACCAACCCCAATTCAAGTCCGGAAGCGGTGCTGACACATCAGGCAATCCGTCTTTTGCTGCTTTATCAGCTAGATCACCGACCTTCTTTGCGTTTTTAAGTGTTTCCGCAATCGAAGTAATTTCGATATTCCTCCGAGCATTCATCTGCCTCATCAAATAAGCCTGTGGTCTCGCGACTGGCCTACACATACACCCGCCATCGCGGATATGTCAACTACTAATCACATTTTTTTAACTGATCAGGGGGCTCTAGAGGGCAGGCAGTCCAACAGCCGTCTATAGCTGCGTGACGATGAGGCCGAAGAAGCCGGCGAGTAGCGTTGCAACCGTGCCACCACCGATCTGCAGCAGCGTTCAATTAAGGGCATCGAAGCGGCCGTTAAGCGCCCTCAACTCTGCATCGACTCCATCGAAACGTCTGTCCACAACATCGAAACGCCGATCGACCTCGTCGAAGCGCCGGTTTACGTCCTCTCTGAAGTCGTCCAACCGATCATCGGTCCAACTCTGTCGCATCGCGTCCATTGTTGCACCGTAAACGTTTCGGCCCATGAGAATGGCACGCGAAGCGTAAATCCTTTGCGCCGGGATTCGAGCTAGAGGATGTAGACGGCGGTGTAGACGATGATCCACATCACGTCTACGAAGTGCCAGTAGATGCCGGGTACCTCGACGCCGAGATGGTCCTTTGCCGCGGGGCCGAAGTGGCCGCGGAAGGCGCGGATCGTCGCGAAGCTGAGCAGCAGCAGGCCGACGAAGACGTGGGCGCCGTGCAGACCGGTGAGGCCGTAGAAGATCGAGCCGAAGGCGAGGTCGCGGGCGCTGAAGCCGATGTTGACGTACTCGTTGATCTGGATGAAGAGGAACGTCGCGCCCAGCAGCCAGGTCAGTACCAGGCCCAGTTTGAGACCGGCCCGGTTGCCGCGCCGGATTGACTCCAATGCGTAGTGGATCGTGAAGCTCGAGGAGATGAGGATCGCCGTGTTCATCCCCGCGATCGCCTTTGGCAGCTCGAAGCCCTCCGGTGGCCAGGCGGGCGGGTCGATGACAACACGAAGGAAGAAGTAGGAGGCGAAGAAAGCCCCGAACAGCATGATCTCCGAAACGATGAAGAGCAGGATCCCCAGCGTCTGGCGATCGATGCGCGAGCTCTGGTGGGCCTCGGGCGGACCGTGGTGCTCGTCGTGTCCGTGCCCAACGGCGACGGTGGCGCTCTCCATCAGGAAGCCTCTCCCTCAGCGACGGCGGCGGCCACGGCCTCAGCCGGGCGACCAACCTCCAGGTGCTCCACCTGCTTGTCGGTGATCTCGCGGACCCTCCCGATCAGGTCCTCCTCGAGCCACCGCGAGGTCTCCCCGGCGAAGGTCGAGATCAGCACCTCGTCGATCCGGTAGTGCTCGATCGCGTTCTGCACCGCGTGGAACGGATCTGGGCTCATCGGCTGGCCGGTCGCGTCGATGTCGGCGCGGTAGAGCTCGGCGAGCGTCGAAGCGAGGTCGCGGACTATCTCGGGCTCCGAGACGTCATCGGTCCGAGGGCAAATGATCGTGTAGCGGTGGGGGTGGCCGGCGGCGCGCTCCTTCAGCCGTTTGACGAGATCGGGTGCGGCCACCGTCTGCGTGGCGACGACGAGGGTGTGACTTTTCTCCCAGCTGATCGAGTCGTCCACGATCCGCACGGGGATGTGGGTGACGACGACATCGGGCTCAAAGCGGCTCTTGGCCCACTCGACCAGGTCCTTGCGGGTTATGCCGAAACGCGTCCCGCTGCTGCAGGAGAGAAGCACCTCACCAGGTTCGTGAGCGCGAACGGCGTCGTCGAGCGCAAGGGCGGGGTCGGGGTCCATGACCTCGCCGATCGAATCGATCCCGTACTCGGAGAGGATCGCCATCGTCACCTCAACCCGAGCCCGAGCCGCGTCGCGCAGTTCCTCGGAGTCGATCAACTGGCCGACCGCGGGCTGGTTCTGTGGCGCCGCGACCACGACGGAAGAAGCCTTCTCGGCCCGCTCGCTCACCGCTTTCAGCAGCTTCCGCCCGCCGGCAACCTCGTTGAGGAAGGCCAGCAGCGGCCGCCCGTCCTGGCTCTCCACGCTCATGGCGACGACCCCACAGTGGTCGTGGTCGGCTCGGGTGCTGGCACCTCGGCGCCGTCGCCGCTCATGATCGCGTGACGGGCGCCGGGCACGCCGAACTCATACGGCCCACCGACCACGCGCGGGATCTCGTCGAAGTTGAAGATCGGCGGCGGCGAGGAGACCTGCCACTCGATCGTCTTCGCCCGCCAGGGGTTGGCCGGGGCCTTCGGGCCGAAGCGCCAGCTGACGATCATGTTGTAGAGGAAGACCAGCTGGCAGGCGCCGAGGATGAGGGCGAAGCAGCTGATCAGCAGGTTCCAGTCGCCGAACTGCGCCGCGTAGTCGGAGACGCGGCGCGGCATCCCGTCCATCCCCACCCAGTGCATCGGAATGAAGGTCCCCCAGGTCCCAAGCAGCGTGCCCCAGAAATGGACCCGACCGAGTTTCTCGTCGTACATTCGCCCGGTCATCTTCGGGAACCAGTGGTAGACGCCGGCAAAGATCGTGAAGACCGAGCCCCCGAACAGCACGAAGTGGATGTGGGCGACGATGAAGTAGGTGTCGGAGACGTGGATGTCGATCGGGACCATGCCGAGCATCACGCCACTGATCCCGCCGATCGTGAAGGTGACGATGAAGGCGAGCGCGAACAGCATCGCCGTCGAATAGGTGTGGATCTTGCCGAAATAGAGCGTGCCAAGCCAGGAGAAGATCTTGATCCCGGTCGGCACAGCGATCAGCAGCGTGGTGAACATCATCGGCACCCGCAACCAGCTCGACATGCCGG
Organism: Solirubrobacterales bacterium; assembly: GCA_040901495.1. Taxonomy (GTDB): domain Bacteria; phylum Actinomycetota; class Thermoleophilia; order Solirubrobacterales; family 70-9; genus VRUE01. Next base: position 1,799 of record JBBDYO010000067.1, on the reverse strand, counting down.
CGACGAACATGTGGTGGGCCCAGACCGTGTAGCTGAGCACGACGATCCCGAGCAGCGCCAGGGCCATCAGCCGGTAGCCGAAAATCGGCTTGCGGGCGTGCGTCGATATGACCTCGGAGATGATCCCAAAGCCGGGCAGCATCATGATGTAGACGGCTGGGTGAGAGTAGAACCAGAAGATGTGTTGGTAGCTGATCACGTCGCCACCGCCGGCGAACTCGAAGAACTGGGTGCCAAGGACGCGGTCGAGCAGGACCATGAACTGGGCTCCGGCGATGAACGGCGTCGCCGCGACGACGAGCAGCGAGGTCGAGAGGTTCGCCCAGACCAGCAGCGGCATCCGCCAGAAGGTCATTCCGGGCGCACGCATAGTGATGATCGTGACCAGGAAGTTGAGTGCCGTGGCTATCGACGAGGCGCCCGCGAACTGCACGCCTAAGTTGAAGAACGACTGCCCGAGTGGCGCCCCGGTCGAGAGTGGCGCGTAGCCGGTCCAGCCGGTGTCGAAGGCCCCGCCGGGAGCGAGAAAGCTGCCGATGAACATCAGGCCGGCCAGCGGCAGCATCCAGAAGCTGAGCGCGTTCAGACGCGGGAACGCCATGTCGGGCGCCCCGATCATCAGCGGCAGCACGTAGTTGGCGAGCCCGGCAAAGACCGGGATCACGAAGACGAAGATCATCAACACCGCGTGGGTCGAGAAGAGGCCGTTGAAGGTGCTCGCATCGACGATCTGAGCGCCGGGCTGGGCGAGCTCGGCGCGGATCATCATCGCCATCAGCCCACCGATGAAGAAGAAGACAAAGGTGGTGACGACGTACTGGATCCCGATCACCTTGTGATCGGTGTTGAAGTGGAAGTAGTCCTTCCAGCTCTTTGCCCCGTGCTGGGAATGGTCCTCTGGAATGGTCGGCATCCCGACCGCCCAGCGCAGCCAGTAGTCGAAGCAGCCGAAGCCGGCGAGGAAGCCGAGCGGCACCGTGATCAGCGGTACGACGACGTGCGGGTAGCCGGTCTGCTCGGTCTGCCAGATGGGAAGGCCGGATACCTCGCGCAGGACCACGACCAAGCCGACGCCGAAGGCGGCAGCCAGTGCCGCGCCGAGCGCGCCGCGAATCCATCCGGGTCGCTTGATCGCCGCCACCATCTAGCCGATCCCCCTCATTATGCCCCTCCCGCTCCGACCGGAATCGGGTCGGCCTCGGTGTCCTGTTCAACCGACTCCATCAGCGGCGCCGGGACTTTCAGATCCAGCCCGGCGACCCATTTGCGGAACTCCGCCGGCGGTTCGACGACCACTGTGGCACGCATAGTTGAGTGCCCGAAGCCGCACAGCTCGGTACAGATCAGCTGATAGGTGCCGACCCTGTCGGGCGTGACGAGGGCCGTTGTCGTGATACCCGGGACGTTGTCTTTCTTGATCCGCCACTCGGGCACCCAGAACGAGTGGATCACGTCCTGGGCGTGCAGCTTGAATTCGACCTGACGGTCGACCGGTACGTGCAGCTCGCCCTCCGACCAGACATTCCCCTGTTCGGGGTAGCCAAAGCTCCAGGCGAACTGCTGGGAGAAGATATCGACCGTCATCCTGTCGTCGGTCTTCTTTTCGATGTCGTTGAGGACAGCCCAGCTATAGCCGGCTCCGAAGAGGACGATTACCGTCGGGATGATGGTCCAGGCCACCTCGAGCCGGGTGTTGCCGTGAATCGGCTCGCCGTCGGATTCGTCGCCTGGCTTGGCTTTGAATTTCCACAGCGCGTAGAAGAGCATCACCATCACCAGCGCGAAGACGAAGGCCGAGA
>JBBDYO010000066.1:0-16339 GCA_040901495.1 Solirubrobacterales bacterium | reverse complement strand
CCCCATCGCCCGCGCCACCGCGCGGGCGATCCCGCAGGCCTCCAGCGTATGGGTCAGCCGGGTGCGGTAGTGATCGCCTTCGGGCGCGATGAAGACCTGGGTCTTGTGCTTGAGGCGCCGGAACGCCTTCGAGTGGACGATCCGGTCACGGTCGCGCTGGAACGGCGTGCGGATCGGGCTGTCCGGCTCCTCGACCTGGCGGTGAGCAGGGTAAGAGGGCGTCGCGAGGTCGGAGAGGAACTCCGCCTCCCAAGCGCGGACCCGGTCCTCGAAACTTGCGATCGCCTCCAAGGCACCCGATCCTAGCCCTCACGCCGCCGGCCGCAGGCGCACGTGCGCGTGGTACTCGAGTGTCTCCCCAACTGCCCGCTCGACCTGGCGCAGCGCCGGCTCCCCCGCGGCCGGCACCTCGGCCAGGGGCTTGGCGACCGCTTCCACCATGAAGCGGTGCGCTTCTTCTGAGAGCGGAAAGGACCCCGCCTCGCAGCTCGCGCAGACCACCCCGCCGGCGGCTCCTGAGAAGCCGACGATGTGCTCTGTCTCACCGCAGTGCGCGCAGGAGGCGAGCTCAGGCGAGAACCCGGCGGCAAGCGCCAGCTTGAGGCGAAAGGAGAGCGAGCTCTCCAACCCGGTGGCCCGCTCCAGCGAGGGGTCGTCGAGCATCCCGAGGTAGCGGCAGAGGAGGTTGTAGGCGGGAGGGTTCGGGTCGGTCGAGTCGAGCAGGCGCAGGACCGCGTCGCAGGCGCGGGCGCCGGCGGTCAGGGCCGGTGCGGAGGAACGCAGCCTCGGGTAGCCGTCAACGGTGGAGACGCTCGTCACCGTCAGCAGCTCGCCGCGGCCTTCGTGCAGCAACAGGTCGAGCCGGAAGAAGGGCTCCAGGCGCCCCCCGAAGCGAGATCGGGGGCGGCGCACCCCCTTTGCGATCGCCCCGATCCTGCCACGCGTTGACGAGTAGAGGTGAAGGATGCGGTCAGCCTCGCCATAACGCATGCTGCGCAATACAACAGCCTCCGTCTTCACCGTCTTGCTTGACATCGGCCCCCTAAGGTGACTTACGCGCCGGACGGCGTCGGCGACGCAAACGGACCTGGCAGCTCGGGCAAAAGTAGGTCGAGCGCCCCGAAACCACGATCCGCGCAATCGTCCCGTCGCAGCGGGGACAGGGCTCTCCCTCGCGCGTGTGGACGAGGAACTCATTCTGCATCGATCCCCGCTCGCCCCGGCCATCGCGGAAATCGTCGATCGACGCGCCACCGCCGTCGATCCCGACCTGCAGCGCCTTGACGACGCCGTCGCGCAATGCCCCCTGGTGCTCGGGGCGCATCGAGCCGGCCGGCGAAAGCGGGTGAAGCTCGGCTCGGAACAGCGCCTCATCGGCGTAGATGTTCCCGACCCCGGCGATCTTCGACTGGTCGAGCAGGAACGACTTCAGGGGCGCGGTCCGCCCCGCCGCAACCTCACCCAGCAGCTCCGCGGTGAACTCGTCCGAGAACGGCTCGACGCCAAGACGCTCGAAGCGCGCCGGCAGCTCAGCATCGGCGATCAGGAACGCCTCGCCGAAGCGGCGGGGGTCCGTGAACCACAGCTCGCGCCCGTCCTCGAGCGTGAAGCGGGCTCGCAGATGGCGCTCGGAGGTCGAGCGCTCGCCCTCGTACAGCCTCATCCCCTCCGAGGGATCGAGCTTCTCCTCGCCCTCGACCAGAACCAGGTTGCCAGTCATCCGCAGGTGCATGACCAGGGTCTTTCCCCCTTCGAGCGCCAACAGCAAGTACTTCCCCCGCCGCCCCAGGCCCTCGATCGTCAATCCTGAGACCTGGGCCTCCAGATCGGCCCCCGGCACGGGACGCGACCAGCGCTCGTCGAAGACCTCGAGCCGCTCGATCCGGTGCCCTTCCAGCTCGGGCTCGAGCTGGCGGCAGACGGTCTCAACCTCGGGCAGCTCGGGCACGCCCCACTTCTATCTCATCCGGGTTGACGAGTTACGGCGCCATACGACTGGAGGTCGTTTCGGTGGTGGCTGACGGCCACGCTGTTTGGGTGTGGCCGCGATTGACCACCCATAGCGTGGGTCAATCGCGCACACCCTAAGCACTCGTCTCAGTCGACGGCCCGGGGGTGGGCGCTGAAGTAGACCTCTTTCAGCCGATCCCCCGAGAGGTGCGTGTAGATCTGCGTGGTCGCGATGTCGGCGTGGCCGAGCATCTCCTGCACGGCGCGCAGGTCGCAGCCGCCGGCGAGCAGATGGGTGGCGAAGCTGTGGCGCAGGGTGTGCGGGCTCGTCCGGGCGCTCAGCCCGGCGTCGCGGGCGTGGCGCTGGACGATTTTGTAGAGACCCTGGCGAGTAAGCGGGCCGCCCCGGAAGTTGACGAACAGCTTCGGCTCGTGGCGTTCGCCGACGAGCTTCGGGCGCCCGCCGCGCAGGTAGGCGCTGATCGCCGCGATCGCCTTGCGACCGAGCGGAACGAGTCGCTCCTTGGAGCCCTTGCCGCGCGCCCGCAGAAACCCCTGGCGCAGGTCAAGGTCGGTCAGCTCGAGCCCGATCGTCTCCGACGCGCGGAGGCCGCAGGCGTACATGACCTCCAGCAGGGCTCGATCGCGCAGTGTCGTCGGCTCGTCCCCACGCGGCGCGGCGAGCAGCTTCTGGATCTCGGAGTAGTTGAGGACTTCAGGCAGCTTCTTGGCGCGGCGCGGCGCGCTCAGCGCCGCCGTCGGGTCCTCGCCGATCAGCTCGTCGCGGCGAAGGTTCTTGTAGAAGGAGCGAAGACAGGCGGTCTTGCGGTGGATCGTCGATGCCGAGCAAGCCGGGCGGCCGTTGCCGGTCGCCAGCTCCGCCAAGAAGTCGGCGACGTTGGATGGCCTTGCCTCGAGCGCGTCGATGTCATGGCTGGCCAGGAACTCGCCGTACTGGAGCAGGTCGGTGCGGTAGGCGTTGAGGGTGTTGCGCGAGAGGCCTCGCTCCAGCTCCAGATAGGAGAGGAAGTCGAGGACCAGGCCCTCGAATCGAGCGCTGGGGCCCGGGGGGCCCGGCGTCGGCAAGATCGTCTTGACCGCGGTGTCCATGCCGGCTGTTTCTGCCGGCCCCGCCTCATCCCTTGCGACGCAAGGCAGCGCCCGCCGTCACCCCCTTCGGGCTAGAACGGCGCCCGCCGCGAGCGGCGCCGCGAAGAAGAGTGGGTCATCCGTGAGGGAACGTCCCATGGTGCGGCTGGGAAGGCCCGTTTCGGCGTAGCCGTCCAGGTCGGCGGGCGCGGCGCGAAGGTGGTGGCTGCCGGGCGCCGCTTCCAGGTCGGCGATGACCTTGTCCTCTCCCTCCGGGACCGCGACGTCCACCGGGGCGAGGAGCAATTCCAGGACGGTGTAGGTGTGGTGGCTGACGTCGATGTGGCGCTCCCTTCGGTCGGCGGAGGAGAGCCGCGGAGAAATCGTGGTCGGGCACCGAAGCGAGAGAGCGGCATGGGCATTGTCCAGCGCAGCCATCCCGCCATGCCCGAGCTCGGTGCCCGAGCCGATGATCCCCGGCCCCGGCCCGACCAAGACCGCATCCCATTCGAGCGTGCCGGCCGCGGCGGCGATCGCCCCGGCAACTGAGATCGCCTCGTACTCGCCACCGTAGGAGGGCGCGGCCGTGATGTGTCCGGCGAGCAGGCCCCGCTCGCACAGCTCGGCGACGTCGCGGCTCAGCGATCCTGGCAACGCGCCCCCGGCGGTCTGCACATAGCCCACCTTGAGGTCCGGCTCAGCCTGGGCCACCGCCCATGCTGCCGGCGCCAAGTGACCGTGGAGCGGCAGGACGAGCACCGGCACGGGCGAGACACCGTTCGCGGGCTCGATCGGCTCGATCGGGTGCTGGAGCGAGCTGTAGTTGAGCTTCATCACGTGATCGCTCCCCCCGCCCCCCTCCAGGCCGCGGCTGAGGTTGACGTGGACGACGTCGAAGCCGCCCGACCCCAGGTCGAGGTCGAGCGCCTCGACGTTGACGATCACCTCGTCGCCCGCCCGCATCTCCCCGAGCAGAGCGGTATCGGCCCAGGCGGCGCGGCGCTTCCCCTCGACCTCAACCGTCAGCGGGTTCTCCTCGACGACCACGCCCCGCCGCAGCTTCAGCAGTCCGCTCACCCCGCGGCGGCCTCGGCGACGATCCCCTCGCAGACCTCGAGCATCGCGTCGAGGTCGCTTGCTGGAACGCTCTCATCGGATGTGTGGTTTGCCCGAGTGCCGTTCGCCAGCAGGATGCAGTCGAATCCGGCCACGATCAGGGCGTTGGCGTCGCTACCCCCTCCGGTCATGGTCCGCCGCGGCTCAAACCCAGCCCTGCGCAGGCCCGCCTCGGCAAGCGCCAGCGAGGGAGAGGAGCGAGGCACGTCGTAGCCGCGGAACAGCTCCTCGACCCGCACGTCGACATCGCAGCCATGCTCGGTGGCACCCCAGGTGCAGGCCTCGGTCAGCGCGCCCGCGACCTCAGCCGCCCGCCCCGCGTCGAGGCTGCGGGACTCGGCCGTGACCCGGCAGTGACCGGGGACCACGTTGCCGGAGGTCCCTCCGGCGATGATGCCGACGTTCGCTGTCGTCTCCTCGTCGAGCCGTCCCAGCTCCATCCGCGATATCGCGGCGGCCGCGGCGGCGATCGCGTTGCTCCCGTCCTCGGGCCGGATTCCGGCATGCGCCTCGACCCCCGCGAAATCGGCGATCACTTTCTGCTGGGTCGGCGAGGTGACGATCACCTCGCCGATGTCGCTGGCGTGATCGGCGACGAAGCCGCGGCTAGAGCGCAGCGTGCCGACGTCAAACGCCTTCGCCCCCCTCAAGCCCTGCTCCTCGGCAACCGTGAGCACGAGCTCGATCCCCACCGGAGGCGGCCCTCCCTCCGCGTGCCTGGCGACCAGCTCCATGAACACCGCGACCGCCGCCTTGTTGTCGGCGCCGAGGATCGTCGCGCCGAGGCTGCGGAACACGCCTTCGTCGTTGACGACCTCGATCTGGCCCTTGTGCGGAACCGTGTCGATGTGGGCGCAGAACATCACCCACTCGTCGCTGCGCCCGGGCAGCCGCGCCAGGATGTTGCCCGCCCCGGCCGCCGCTGCCTCGGCGGCGCCGTCCTCGCTGACCTCGAGCCCCAGGGCCGACAGTTCGGCGACGATCGTGTCCGCGATCTCGCGCTCCTCCCCGGTCGGACTGCGAATCTCGCAGAGCCGAACGAAGGTCTCGTACAGCCGTGAACTCGCCTCCACGCGCAACAGGCTAGATGGTTGACTCCGGAATGGGGCGCCCGCGAAACGCTCTCGCCGGGCCCAGCTGCTCAGGCGTCAGCTCGAGTGACGGACGCCGATGTCGTCGTTCTCGGTGGCCTCGAGCTCCTGTAGCTCGCCGCCGTCGGCCGGCCGTTGACCAGCTTGATGGGCGGCCGCGCCGACGAACTCGCGAAACATCGGCTCGGGCCGGTTGGGGCGGGAGTTGAACTCCGGGTGGAACTGAGAAGCGAGAAAGAACGGGTGATCAGGAAGCTCGACCATCTCGACCAGGCGCTCGTCCGGGGAGGTGCCCCCGCAAACCAGCCCCTCGTCTTCGAGCCGGCGGCGCAGCTGGTTGTTGACCTCGTAGCGATGGCGGTGGCGCTTGTAGATAACTGCCTCGCCGAAGACCTCTCGCGCCCGTGTCCCCTCGTGCAATTTCACCGGGTCGGCGCCGAGCCGCATCGTGCCCCCCATGTCAGAGACTTCCTTCTGCTCGGGGAGAAGGTCCACAACCGGGAAGGGCGTCTCGGGATCGAACTCGGCCGAGTTGGCGCCATCCATGCCGGCCACGGTGCGGGCGAACTCGACCACTGCGATCTGCATTCCCAAGCAAATCCCCAGGTAGGGGATCGAGCGTTCACGGGCGATCCGCGCCGCGGCAACCTTGCCCTCGATGCCCCGCTCCCCGAAGCCGCCCGGGATCAAGATCCCGTCGGCGCCCTCGAGGCGCTCAGGCTCGAAGTTCTCGGAGTCGACCAGCTCGACCTCGACTTTCACCCCATGGTGGATGCCACCGTGCTCGAGTGCCTCGATAACCGACTTGTAGGCGTCGGCGAGCTTCACGTACTTGCCGACCAGCGCGATCCGCACCTTGCCCTCAGCGGCGTCGGCGCGCCGCACCATCGCCTCCCACTCGGCCAGGTCTGGAGCCGGCGCCTCCAACCCGAAGTGGTCGAGGACGAGGTCGTCGACCCCCTCGGCTCGGAAGACGAGGGGCACCTTGAAGATGTTGTCGACATCGTGAGCGGAGATCACCGCATCGGTCGGCAGGCTGGCGAAGAGCGCGATCTTCTCGCGGATGCTGCGATCGAGCCGGCCCTCGGAGCGGCAGACCAGCGCGTGCGGCTGGATGCCGATCCGCCGCAGCTCGTTGACCGAGTGCTGGGTCGGCTTGGTCTTCAGTTCGCCGGCGTGGCCCACGTAGGGGACCAGGGTCAGGTGGACGAACATGCTGCGCTTCGGCCCGAGGTCGGTATAGAGCTGGCGGATCGACTCGAGGAACGGCAACGACTCGATGTCACCGACCGTGCCCCCGATCTCGGTGATGACGAAGTCGACGGCCTGCGACTCGGCGACGATCCGAATTTTGTTCTTGATCTCGTCGGTGATGTGGGGGATCACCTGCACCGTGGCGCCGAGATAGTCGCCACGTCGCTCCTTCGTGATGACCGAGTTGTAGATGGAGCCGGCGGTCACGTTCGAGGCCCGCGAAGTGTTCTCGTCGGTGAAGCGCTCGTAGTGGCCGAGGTCGAGATCGGTCTCCGCCCCGTCCTCCGTTACGAACACCTCGCCGTGCTGGAAGGGGCTCATCGTCCCCGGGTCGACGTTGATGTAGGGATCGAACTTCTGCAGCTGGACCCGGTAGCCGCGAGAAACGAGGAGGCGTCCAATCGAGGCTGCGGCGATCCCCTTGCCGAGAGCCGAAACCACTCCGCCCGTGACGAATATGAAGCGGGTGTCTCCTTGACTGGGTCTGGTCATCCTCTGCCCAGCGAGTCTAACCAGCGCAGGGGCGGAATCGAATCGATCGCTTTCGAAATAGATCGCAACTCGCCGTAAATCGTCAGCGCGACGAGGGCCCCAAGCGCGATCAGGCGCCCGTCCTCACCCAAGGTGGTCAGCAGCCAGACGCCGCCGATCGCGCCGATGAGATTCGCACCCGTGTCGCCGAGCATCGCCCGCTCGCGCAGCGTGAACCAGGCCCCGACCAGGACCGGAGCGACGAAGAGTCCGAGCAGCTCGAGCGGCGCGATCGTCCAAGCGCCGAGGCAAAGGCCCGCCCCCAGCAGGACGAGGCCCTTCTCGGCCCGACCGGGGCGGAGGTCGAGCAGGTTGAAGGCGTTGGTGGCGAGGAGCAGCAGGGCCACGTCGGCCAGGTAGCGCCACGATTCCATTCCCCGGCCGGAGACCACGTAGGCGGCCAGGGCAAGGGCGCCGATCGCCTTGATCGCGCCGGTCGAGAGCCGCCCTTCGCGCAGCGCCCGGGCGTGGCCCCGCCACCCCCGCGGCGTCGTCGCACTCGCCCCCTGCCCCAGCGAGTCGTCGAGGAATCCGAGGAAGGCGAGCCCCAGCAGGTAGACGATCCAGCGCCGCAGTTCCGGGTCGAGCAGGTCGAGGTCGGCGCGGTCGTCGAGGAACGCGAGCGGCGCGAGCGCGACCAGCGCCGCGGTGGCCAGGATCGCCCCGAGCGGAAACGCCAGCCGCGCCCCTCGGTAGTTCTCGCGCACCAACCCGGCATCGCGCAGGCCGCGCAGGCCGGCTGGGACGACGAACAGGGCCACCGCGAACGCGACTGGGAAGCCAGCCCAGTACATGCTCAGCGGCGCGGCGCGAGCAGGTCGGGCAGCAGCCGGTCGGCGCTGCTCTTCACCCCGAAGCTCCCCTCCGCACCGAGCAACGCGAACACGGTCGCCAAGCGCCCGGCCACCAGGTCGACGCTGTCGACGCTGGACAGATCGTTGCCCTGGAAGAAGGGCACCGACGAAGCCTCCACGGTGGAGCTCTCCACACCGACCGCCGAAGCGCGCGTCGCGGTTATCCCGCTGATCAACGCCGACTCGAGCTGGTCGGCGGTCGCGCGCTGAAGCGGCCCCATCGCCTCGGGCTGGTCGCGAACGACGATCACCCCGTCGAGCGCACCGAAGTTGCCGCTGGCGCGCGAGAAGATCTGGCTGCGCACCCGGTCGAGCAGCTTCCCGCCCCGGACCAGCTGGCGACCGACCCCGACCCCGAACTCGGCCTGCGTCTCTGAGTTATCCGCCAGGTCGGCAAAGCGAGTCTTCTCGAGGTCATCACCGAGTGCGCTGACATCGACCGGCTCCCGCACCACCCCCACTGCGACGAGCCTTGCGCCCGTCGTTTCGAGCGCCTCCTCGACCGAGTCGGAGACGTCGCCGGGAAGATCGCCCAGCGCGACGATGCCAATCCGTTTCCCCCGCATCTGGTCGCGCACAAGCAACGGGTAGACGCGGGTGGAGAACTCATCGGCGCGTCCCAGCTCGGTCTCCAGGTCGTCGGCTCGCTCGCGGGCGTCTTCGAGGTTGCCGGTCAGGCTCTTCTCCAGGTCCCGGCGCGTGTCGCTCAGCGTGTCGCCGCCGAGCGTCGCGCCGAGCAGGATCCCGATTGCCAGGGCGAGGAAGACCGCGATCAGCGATGTGGCGTGGTAGCGAGCCGAGTAACCCATCAGCGCGCGAAGGCTATCGCCGCCGCTACAGGCCGAGCCAGATCTTCACCTTCAGCCAGATCAGCTCGACCAGGTCGTTGAGCGCCGGGGAGGCAATAACGACGATCGCCAGCAGGATCGCGAAGGCGCCGATTACCAGGGCGATCGGGCCAAACCCGGAGCCCGGGTTGTAGAGACGGCTGACGCCCTTGGCGTCGACCAGCTTCTCACCGATCCGCAGCCGCGTGAGGAAGGTGGATGACATCCCCGCACGATTGCGCTCGAGGAACTCGATCAGGTTGAAGTGGGCGCCGACGCTGACGATCAGGTCCGCTCCCTTCTCGTAGGCCATCAACATCGCCACGTCCTCGCTGGTCCCGGCCGAGGGGACGAGCGTGTGCTCCAACCCCATCTCCAGCAGGCGCTCGCGCCCGGGAGCCCGGCCATCCGGGTAGGCGTGGACGATCAGCTCAGCCCCACAGCGAAGCGCCTCATCGCTGGCCGAGTCCATGTCGCCGAGGATCAGGTTCGGCTTCAGGCCCGCCGCCATCGCCCCGTCGGCCCCCCCGTCGACGGCGACGACAACCGGGCGGACATCGCGAATGTAGGCGCGGAGCGCCTTCAGGTCGTGGAGGTGGCGATCGCCGCGAATCACGATCAGCACGTGGCGGTCGCGGAATGTGGTGCGGGTCGGCGGGAACTCGATGCTCCCGGTCAGCAGGTCGGTCTCCTGGCGGATGTGGGCGATCGTGTTCTCGGCGAACTCCGCGAGGGCCTCGTCGACCCGCTCGCGCTGTTCGTCGAAGCGCTGTTCGAGCCCGGCGGCGTCAAGCGCCGCGCCGCGCATCACCTCCTGCCCGGTCACGCTCACCGCCCCCCCCGCCACGCTCACCGAGTCCCCCTCGCGCAGCAGCTCGAAGGGATCGGCGTCGGAGACATCGACCAGCACCACCCCCGCGCGGACCAGCAGGAGCGGCCCGGCGTTCGGATAGCGCCCATCCGAGGAAGGCGAGGCGTTGACTATCGCCCTGACGCCGGTGGCGATCAGCTCCTCGGCGGCGATCCGGTCGATGTTGACGTGGTCGATGACGGCGACGTCGCCTGGGCCGAGGTGCTTGACCAGGTGCTTCGTGCGGCGCCCGAGCCGGACGGTCCCCCTGACCTCCCCGCCAGTGGACGCCCCATTGCGACGCGACAGCAGGACAGGCAAGCGATAGCGACTGGTAGCAGCCACGCAGGCAGGTTAACCGGCTTGGCAAGTGGAAAGTCAGGCTGCGGCGAGCAGCTCGCGCGCGTGGCGGGTCGCCGCCTCGTCGGAGCTCTCGCCCCCGAGCATGCGGCGAATCTCTACGACGACATCCTCGCCGTCCAACCGCTGCACCGTCGCGGTCGCCCGCTCCCCGGCGATGTCCTTCGCCAGGCGGAAGTGCGTAGGGGCAAGCGATGCGACCTGCGGGAGGTGGGTTATGCAGAGGATTTGGCGTCCCTCGCCGAGGGCTCGCAGGCGCTCGCCGACGACGCGGGCGGTGTTGCCGCCGATCCCGGCATCGATCTCGTCGAAGACCAGTGTCGTGGCGGCCGCTCCCTGACCGAGGCCCGTCAGGGCCAGCATGACCCGCGAGAGCTCTCCACCGGAGGCGGCGTCGCGAAGGGGCGCCGGCTCGATTCCGGGGTTTGGAGAAAGCCGCAGCTCGACGGTCTCCCGACCGAGTGCTCCGTGGCCGGCGGGGGACGGCTCCAACACGACCTCGAGGGTCGCGCCCGGCATCGCCAACCGCTCGAGCTCCTCCGCGACCGCCTTGGCCAGCGGGCCGGCCGCGTCCTCCCGGCCCCGGCTGAGCTTCTTACCCAGCTTCTCCCGGACGGCTTCGGCCTGCGCAAGGGCGGCTTCGGCCTGCTCCCCGCGCTCCTCAGCATTCTCGAGGCGCTCGACCTCCGCCCGGCACCGCTCGGCGTGAGCGAGGACCTCCTCGACGCTGCCTCCGTGCTTTCGCTTCAGCCGGTCGATCGCGTCGAGGCGCTCCTCAACCGCGGTGAGTCGGCTCGGGTCCAGGTCGATCCCGTCCACGTAACCCCGCAGCTCGCTCGCGACGTCGCTCAGCTCGACCGAGATAGCGCTGAGCCGACCCGAGATCGCGTCCAGATCGGCGTCGACGCCGTCGACGCTCTGCAGCAGGGCCTCGGCTTGGGCGAGCGCGCTGACCGCGCCCCCGCCGTCCTCCTCGGCCCCGGCAGCGCCGGCATGGGCGCCGATCGCGGCATCGCGCAACCCCTCGGCGTGCCGCAGCCGCTCGCGCTCCGCCGACAGCCCCGCCTCCTCCGCCGGGTCGGGAGCGACCTCCTCGATCTCGGCAAGCTCGTAGCGATACAGGTCGAGGTCCCGCTCGCGGGAGCCATCTCGCTCCCGAAGCTCGGCGAGCTCCCCCTCCAGCCGCGTGCACTCGCGATGTACCTCGCGATAGCGCCGCCGCAATTCGAGGTGGTCTGTCCCGGCGAACCCGTCGAGGACATCGGTCTGGGTCGCGGCGATCGTCAGCTTGCGGTGCTCGTGCTGGCCATAGAACGCAAGCAGCCGCCGGCCGAGCAGCTTCAGGTCCGCGGCGGACGCGGCGCGGCCGGCGACAAAGGCCGAGGTCCGCCCCGAGCTCGATACGCGGCGCCCCAGGACTATCTCCTCCGCCCCGTCGGGAAGCCGCTCCGCCAACTCGGCCAGCTCCGGGTCCTCGCGCAGCCCGTCGGGCATGTCGAACACGCCCTCGACCCAGGCCTCCTCGGCCCCCGGCCGCACGATCTGCGACCTGGCCTTGCCGCCCATCAGCAGGTCGAGCGAGTGCGCCAGCACGGTCTTCCCGGCGCCCGTCTCGCCGGTGATCGCATTCAACCCGTCGCCAAGCCTCAGCTCCGCCCGCTCGATCAGCAGCAGGCCCTCTATCCGCAGCTCTCGGAGCACATGCTCTTACTAGCACCGGGAGCGGACCGACTCTCCCCCTATGAGCGCTCTCGCGCTATACGGCCAGGTGGCCGAACTTCTCGCGGATGCGCTGATAGAAGCTGGTTCCAGGCAGCTGGGCCAGGCGCGACACGTTGTCGGCGAACCTCACCTCCAACGCGCTTCCGGAGCTGAGGATGCCGACGGGCACGCCATCGACAGCGACATCGACCGGCTCGCGGCCGCTGGCGTTGCCGACACGAAGAACATCGCCCGGAGCCACAACCAGGGCTCGCGCCGTCAACGAGTGCGGGGCGATGTAGCTGACGACGTAGCCCTTCACCCCCCAGGCAAGGATCGGGCCGTTGTTGGCGAGGTTGTAGCCGGTCGAGCCAACCGGGGTCGCTGCGACGAGCCCATCGCAGCGGACATGGCCCACCTCCTCGCCGGCGATCCCATAGCTCAGCTCGGCCACCCGATCGTGGGGGCGCCGGATGAAGCCGACGTCATTGAGGGCGACCCGCTTTTCGCCGTCGACCTCGACCTCGAGGCCCGGCAGGTCGATCGTCTCGGTTTCGGCGGCAAGCGCCCGTCGAATGCCTTCCTGAGCATCGTCGCGCTCGACCGCGGCCAGGAAGCCGACGGTGCCGTAGTTGACCCCGAACACCGGCACGCCGGAGCCGGCGAAGTGCCGCAGCGCGAAGAGGATCGAGCCGTCACCGCCGAGGACGATGCAGAGGTCGACCTGACGGGGGAGCTTGTCCACGGTTTCGAGCCCAGCGGCGACGGCGCCGTGCTTTGCCGCCTCCTCCGCGGTGGCGACGAGTCGCCATTGCGCTGCCGTTGCCTCCGCGACGACGAGCTCCACGGCATCGGTGGGGAATGGCGGGTGCGAGTGAGTGATCAGCGCCGCGACTCGCTGCTTCATGGCTCCACCTCCTGGATTGCGGCGTCGAGATCGGCGACGGGCTCGCCGCCCTCCCCACACCAGACGAAGGTCTCGCGGTTGCCCTTCGGCCCCGGCAGGCCAGACGATGCAATGCCCCGAATTGAGAGGCCGAGATCCTGCGCCGAAAGCGCGACCGCCCGAATCGCCTCGCGACAATCCGCGGCATCGCGGACGACGCCCTTGCGGACCCGCTCGCGCCCCAGCTCGAACTGGGGCTTCACCATCGCCAGCAGGTCGCCCCCGGGAGCCAAGCACCGGGCCACTGCCGGCAGAACCTTGGTCAGCGAGATGAAGGAGACGTCAACGGTCGTCAGGTTGGGCTGAAAAGGGAGATCGTCGAGCGTCAGCTCTCGGGCGTTGAGCCGCTCGATGACGGTGACTCGGGAATCCTCGCGAAGGCGAACGTCGATCTGCCCGTAGGCGACATCAAGCGCGACGACGCGGGTCGCTCCACGCTGCAACAGGCAGTCCGTGAAGCCGCCAGTCGAGGCGCCAACGTCGAGGCAGTCCCGGCTGGAGACATCAATGGCCAGGGCATCGAGGGCGTTGTCGAGCTTCGTCCCCCCGCGGGAGGCGAAACGCGGCCCCTCCTGGACCAGTAGCTTGGCGTCGGGCTCGACAAGCTGGCTCGGCCGCAGTGCCAGCGGCCCATCCTCGCCGACTCGTACGGCACCCGCGCGCACGGCGCCCGCGGCGGCAGAGCGCGAGGGGAAAAGGCCACGTTCGGCCAGGGCGGCGTCTATCCGCGTCCGTTTCACGGGCTCGAACGGTACCGGGGGAGACTCGACGGACAATTTCTTCCTTGCCAGATGTTTAGCTAATCATTAGAATTGGGTAGCAATATGCCCAGCGGGTCCCAGGCACGAACAAATGTGCGTCTCTGTGACCCGACTCACACACAAATCGCACATACGTTCGTACGCTGTTAAAGGATTCGCGTGAGAGGACCGATGAAAGGCATTACAACGATCTTCCTGGCTGGGTCTGGCGCCGCCCATATGGCGCCCATCGACTTCCCATCGATGGCCGCCCGCGGCACATAAGGGCCCACCTACCTCCCACCGATCCACATATATAGAGAAGATACATTCTCTCCTCCCCCTGTAGTAACCCCAGAAGCGCCCCGCCTCCCCGGCGGGGCGTTTTCTGTTGTGGTTGTTTTTTTCTGTTGAAGTGGCTTTGTAGAGCCGTTTGCTGGGTTAGGCCCTATCTCGATCAAGGGATATCTGGATCTGGGGATTTCGGTGGCGCACCACTGGCGCACCAGTCGGGCAACGCCCGCGCACCAGTCGATTAGGGCTATTCAAGGTGCCTAGACCACTGGCTCAAGCACGCCTCGCCCTGACTACATCAATTCATCAAGGGCGAGGCGAATGTCCTTGATCAACAGCTGCAGGTTCTTGGGGTCAGTGGGCGACGCTTCGAATCCAAAGTGCTCATAGAAGGCCCTTGCCTCGTCGTTAATGGCATGGACGAGCATCAAGCGTATGCCGGCTTGCTCGGCCACCGAAAGCGCCCGGTTCATCGCGTCTTTGAGCAGGAAGGCCCCGATGCCCTTGCCTTGGACGGTCTTATCGACAGCTAGCCGGGCTAGAAGCATTGCGGGGATCGGGTGCTTTGGCATGCCCTTTTGCGCTCGCTCTGTCGCCTCGCTGTGCTCGATAGAGGCAACGGTGAGCGCGTGATAGCCAACGACTCTGTCTTGCTCGGTATCTAGGACGACATAGGTCCGGGCAGAGCCGGCTCCTGCCGCAGCGCGAGCGTGGTTGATCAACCAGGTATCGAGCGACCCAATTCCGGAATCGAACCCGTTGAGGTGGTGCTCGTCATTGAGCGGCTGAGGATCTAGGAAGCGAGGCACTCGGCCTATTCAGGGCGAGGACGGGAAAAGAGCTTCGCAAGCTCGGGCCGTGCTTTTGCCGGCCGATCCATCGCGGCGACTAGCTCCCGCCAAGCCTCGGGATCAACTTGGAAGCTGGTGCGATCGGCAAGCAAGCGCTTGGCTCGCTCCCTGCCGCTCTCAACGAGAAATTGCGTCAGAGACTCTCGATGAACCTCCGCTGCCTGCTTGAAGAGGGCCTCATCATCTTTCTCAATCCGCAAATTGACTCTCTGGGTCTTTGTGCTGGCCATGCCAAGATTGTACAGACAATGTATGTCGGAGTAAAGGAGTTTCCAAACCACTACAGGCCCGGATCGATGACTGAGTCAAGCTCTTCACGCATCTTCTCGTCGCTTTGGCCCGTGCGCACATTGATGGGGTCCGATTCCGCCTGGCGCCTGAGGGTGGCTCGCCAGTACTTGGGGTCATCCACCTCGGAGGCCATAACGCAGGTCACCCCATCCTCCAATCGCTCTTCCTTCAGGTTCCAGCCGGATCGGACAGCGGCCCGGGAGCGGTAGGGGCCGAGGGACCCGAAAGACCACCCCCGCTGAGCAGGCCGGCGCGACCCTTGACCCGCTGGAGGGCTTGGCTGTGGGTCTCTTGGCCCGCGTGCCCAGCGGCCTTCTGAAGCATCTGGACGAAAGCGAGGTCGTGGGTGAAGACGATGACCTGGCGGCGCTTGGCTTCCTCAACCAGTCGCCGCGTCACCCGTTCGCGTCGCTCGAGATCGAGCAATGCGACGGGATCGTCGAGGACGATCGCGCTTCGGCCACGGTTGGCGGAACTTTCGGCGAGGAAAAGCGCCAGCGCTAAGGCCCTTTGCTCCCCCTCGCTGAGGACGTTGCCGACGTTCTTCCACCCGGACCCTTTGAGCGCGAACTCGACCGCGGTCCGGCCGCCCTGCGCTTTCCCAATCACGTCGATCTCGGCAACCAGAAGGCCGGTCGCTTTGGGCCTCTGGACCGGGCAGGATCTGGTAGACGGCGAGGAGCTTTTTGAAGCTCTCCTCGGAGACCCAGTGCTCCTCATCGACGCACTCGCGCTTGATCATCGCGATCTGCGCCGCCGGCCCACCCCAGGCGAGAGCGCCGAACTTCAGGAAGCGGATGAAGATCGAGCCGAGGGGTTCAGGGGAGCCCGGGGGAATCGGGGACTCGAGAGCGCGGGCGTCGGTTGCGGCCGTCATCTGAGGGCGGGAACGCTAGTGGGCGCGGGCATGAGCGTGTCCGACGTCGACCGTTTTCGATTGATCGCCGGGTGACAGCAGACCAGATGCGGTGATCCTGTGGCGGCCCATTTCCATCAGCCTGCCTGGGCCAGGCTGTTAGGCGGCAGGAACTGCCTACTAGGGGCGGCGAGACTTCGGCGTTGGAAGCAGGCTCGCTTTGGGCCGGCGGACGAGGTTGACCTCGATCCTGCCGCGTTCGCCGTTGCCCGTATCGACGATGGCCATGCGGGCACTGACACCTCGCAGGCTTCGTTTTTTCTTCAGGACTTTGAGGCCAGATGGGGTCAGTTTCGCCCTGACCAGCACACTGCGCCCAGACCCAATGCGGAACCGTCCTCTGACGACAGCGAGGTTCCGCATCGTCGGGCCGAGCGCAATGCTCGGCACGTTGATCGTGATCTTGACGAGGCCCCTGCAGTCGCGAGCGGTGAGCTTGCAGGTCAGCGTGAAGAAGGCATAGGTGCCCTTGACGGCAACTCGGGGGCGGCGACGACCGGAGACGACCCCGATGCCAGGGGTGATATTGACCACGGGGCCCGAAGAGGGCTGGGCCGTGCCGCCCTGGATCGGGACTACGGCGGGGATTTGAGGAGCGGGGGCCGGGCCCGGGGGCAGTGGGTCGTCGACGCAGGTGACCGTCACCGAGACCGTGGCAGTTGAGCCGCCATTCAGGGT